>CBFDAZ010000270.1:0-7055 GCA_965602825.1 uncultured bacterium | reverse complement strand
GGCCCCTCGGCAACGCGCGGCACTGGGTCGGAGATCCTCAGGCTCAATGCCGGGTCGCCCAACAGGTTGTACGTGTCCCGGTCGGCCCAGTAGTCTCCCGATCCGGGGGTGAACCGATGGCGCGCAAACGCCACCACCAGGCCCAGAGTCTGCTGCTTCCCTTCGACGATCTGCTGCGCGATCGCGTGGTGGATCGCCAAGCCCCCCAGACGGCTGGGCGTGACACAGGCAACCGCGCCGCCCTCCGGCGCGGTCAGCAGGATCTCGGCCAGGCACTGCCCGTTCGGCAGATTGGGCCGGTCGAATTGACCGGTGAAGCACGTCACGTCGATGCACACCGGCAGGAGAGAGTTCCTCAGCTTCCCGACGTCACCTGCTTCGAACACCTGCTGCGCGCTCCAGCGCGTCGCCCCGCCATGCCCCTCGTAGACCACCAAAGCCACGCCACTGGTCCACGTCTTGATGATCTCCGGCGTCGCTGTACTCCGCACCCGCTCGCGGTTCTCCTCCGCGGGGCTGTTGCGGGTGATTCCCGTTCGACTCAGGTAGTGTGCCTCCGGCTCGTATCCGTAGGTTCGCAGGTACTGCCAGAACTCCTCCATGCTGACTTCGAACCAACTGCGGCGGTCAACCTCCAGCTCATGGTCCGCGATGACCAGCACGCGTTTCGCCCACGGTGCAGAGGTATCCTGCTTCTCATACGCCAGGGTCTTCTGCACCAGGACCGAGACCTGCTCCGGCGTGGAGGCCGGGAAGCGTCCCACCGCCATCTCGGGCGTCTGATCCTTCCCCTCTACACAAACATACCAGAAGTCGGTGGCAGTCTCAATGCCGGACTGGAGCCGCACTGCGTAGGCCGGCACGTAGTTGGGGAGACCGGTCCCGGTGTAGTCGCGGTAGTCGTAGTTGGCGTCGCCGACCAGGAGGACGTACTTCGGTGCCGGCGGCTGCCACTCGCTGTACGCGTACCTCAGGAAGTCCTGGATGGCGTGCGGCGTGAAGATGCCGTGGCTGAACTCGTCGTAGATCCAGCTAACGGGGATCGTGTCAACCCGCAGCGCGTCCTGCTGAGCCCGGTGGGCGGCGAGGGGCTCGATCGCTTCGACGAAGTCGTCGTGGGCGATGATGATGTAATCGGCGCCCCGGTTCTTCGAGCGGAGTGTTGTCGGTGCTCGGAGCTCGATCCGTGCCGGGGTGAGATGGTCCCCGGGTGTCACGGCGACCAGCTTCCGGTGCCCTCCGGACGGCAGGGCAATCCGGGCTCCCCCGTCAACGACCCGCAGGTCATCAGCAACACGCGTCTCCGCAGGCGCAGTCACATCATACAGCTCGAGGACCTCGCCCTCCACACCGGTGACCTGCGCCGTCGCTGAGCCCGGCTCGTCCAGCGTGACTGCCAGACTGCCCTTCTCGTAGGCGAACGTGCGCGGGTACTCGACCTCAATCCAGTCGAGAACCACCTGGTCACGGTCCTTCAACTCGGTATCGCCCGGCACCCGGATCGCGAGTTCATTGCCGCCCGCCTTGAGGACGCCCAGCGCCACTTGTGCGGTGACCAGGCTCGTCTCCTGGTCGTCACAGAAGGCCTCACCGACTGCTTGCCCGTTCACCTCGACAATGGCGTGGTGGTCTTGCTTCACACGCAGATCGGCGGTTCGCCCCCGCAGCATGACCCGTAGCGCAACGGGGTCCTCGGTGTTGGCCAAGTGCGGCAGATCGAAGCTCAGCGTCTCCGCCCCACCGCTCTTGATGACCTTCCAGAACCACGGACGCAGCTCGCCCTTGTCCTTGGTCCAAATCAGGTAGATGTACTCTCGGTTCTCCTCCAGGTGGAGGGTCGCACGGAACGACTCGATCGCCTTCTGTGCGCCATCCGCGAGTGCCAACTCACCCATCCTCGCCCCCGCCTCTCCATCCCAGGCCACCCAGTAGACGTTGGTGTCGGTGTACCGGGTGTCCAGCGCCTCGCCGTAGAAGACGATGGCGGACCCGTCGGAGAACCGCCCGCCGTCCGCGCCGGTGATGCGGCAGGCGACGGGCTGGCCCTGGCAGAAGAGCGCGATCTTGTCGGGCGCGACCTCGTCGAGCTTCACGCTGGCCGCCGAGAGGTCGGCGCCGGTGACCCGATACACACCTGTCTCCCGCACGCTGAGCTTGACGCGACCAGCCGGAGCCCCTGTCTGCGCGGGGAGAGGAACTGCAAAGCCGAGAACTGCAAGCGCGACAATCACGGTGATACTCCAGAGCGGAGTATTGGTGGGGTCGGAGACGGCTATTCCCCGGCGCCGAGGGGAAGTCCTGCAGGTCAAGAACGCCGGCGCCCGAACGGGCCGGTCGGGGCTGAAATCAAACCCGTCGATCAGGCCGTTGCAGCGCGTCTTTCTTCATGGGCATCGGCGAAATACCGTACATTTCTCTTACATAATGCTCCCCACGACACTATGAGGCGATTCAGGTTGACGGGTCTTGTGGCCGGAGCTATAGTTGGTTGTCGGCCGCGCTGGGCCAGTCCGTGGGGTGGTCGACTGGGGGCCAGATGCCCAGGCGACTGGTGAGACCGAGTCAGGGGGGAGGCGCAGTGAGGCGAGCAGTGCCGTGGATATCGATCCCTGGTGTCATTGTCGCAAGCGCCATCATTCAGGCCCGGGTGTATGCACAGGAGGACCCGGCGAGGCAGGCCTATCTGGAGGCCGTGGAGGCAGCCAAGGATGCACCTGTTGAGCAGGCCATTGCGTTGTACCAGCAGGTGATCGACGAGTTCCCCGGGACCAACTTCGCCGCCAACGCCATGATTGCGCAGACCGGGCAGTACATCGCCGGCAATATGCCCGATGAAGCCCTCGCCAACGCTGAGCGGGCTCTGGCTGAGTACGGGGACACACGGATCGCAGGCCAGGCAATCACGCAGAAGAGCCATGTGCTCCTCCACATGATGCGCCGGCCCCGGGAGGCCCTGGAGTTCCTCATCGACGTAGTGCCGCAGTACGAACACCTGTTCTATCCCTTCAACTACACGCAGATCACGCTCCACGAGTATGACGCCCAGTTCCGCCTGGGTGAGCGGGCCGGCGCCCTCGATTCGCTGGCCCAGGGCGCTCTCCACCATCCCCAGTTGCTGAATGGGCTGGAGTTCTTCCGGCGGTACATCCCCGCACTGCTGGCCGCCGGGATGCAGCAGGAGGCTCTGTCGGCGGCCAAAGCTCACTTCGCCTGCTGCGCGTTCAACGAGACCGAGATCAAGCACGCGGCGGATAAGGTGGTCAAGTGCTGGATGGGCCTCGGCGAGCTGGAGAAGGCGGGCCAGTTCCTGGCCGCGCAGGAGGACCCCGCCGCGGAGAACCCCCTCGCCGACGTGGCCTGGCCGCAGATCGGCGAGGAGAACCTCGAGTTCATGCTGGACAACGTGGCAGGGGACGTGTCGGCCCAGATCGCGTTGCTTCTCTACGCGGGTGACTGCGACGAGGCCTTCAACCTCGCGACCGCGGGGCTCGCCGATGCAAAGGAGGCAGCGGCCATCGCAGCCTGGATCGAGCGCATTGCCCGCTGCCTCAAAGGCCAGGACCTCAGCATCGCCCGAGCGAACGCGTTCCTGAAGTACATCAAGGCTGGCGAGGGTGAGAACCCCTTGCGTGATCAGTGATGCCCGAAGATGGCAGGCGAAACGCACGGCGCCGACTCGCGACAGGGGCCGCGGCCCTGAGCGCCATCGTGTTGGGATCTCTCTGGGCGCCGGCCCGAGCGGCCGACCTTGAGAACCTGCCGCCTGAGGTGCGGGAGGGCGTTAGCCGTGTCGAGATTGACTGGGCCGCTCAACGTGCCCTGCTTCGCGAAGTCGCTGAACTGGCTCCGGCAGAGATCGATCCCTCGCCGCTGTGGGTGACGTTCTTCGTCCAGCTCCTGATACGGGGGGGCGCTTCGGCCGATGAGTGGCGTGGTCTCCTCGAGCAGCGCGGGGCGGATGTCGAGCTTGTCTGCGAGATATGGCGGCAGTTCCGGTCCGATGATCCGGAGCTCACCGAGCAGATGGGACGCATGCGACCATTCTGGGAGGCCGTGACGGCGTTGTTTCCGGCTGAAAAGCGAGATCCCTCGACGCTCCCCCTCGATCAGGCCCTCTACCTGGGCGAGATTCAGTTCTGGGCGGAAGACATCGAGGGAGCGAAGGAGACTTACGAGACGCTCTTCGAGCGGCTGCCGGAGGGTCCGACCGAAGGCCGGGCCTGCCGCGGATTGATGGCCTACCGGATCGCCCAGTGTCTGGAGAGGGAGTTCGACATACGGGGGGCCCGCGAGTGGTACCTGAAGTGCGCGGAGTGGGGGAGTCCGGAGCAGACCGGGGGATACGATGTCCGGGCCGAGGGACTGGTCGAGGCGGCCCGGATGTGCCGTGGTCTGGGGTGGCACGCCGAAGCGGACAAGCACTACCAGCGGGCACTCAACGAGTGCACGGGCTGGGGACAGGCCGCCGCGGCGCTCGACCTGGCCCGCCTGGCCATCATCAAGGGCGACGAGGAGAAGGCCGAGCGCATCTACCAGGAGGCGACGGAACTGTGCGGCCAGGGCTGGGGGGCGGGCAAGCTTCTCATGCGGCGCGCCAAACGGGCCTATTGGCGGGGCGACCGCGAAGCGGCGCTCGAGTACTCCCAGCGCGTGATGCAGGAGTTAGCCGGCGCAGAGTGGCCCCCGGCCGAACGACTGGCCAATGCAGCGGGCGATCTCATCGACCGCATCCATCGGTGGGACGACGAGCCGCTGGCGGTCTCGCCCGAGGAGCTCCGACTGGAGGCCGGTCAGCGGGATGTGCAGTTCGAGGTGACGACCTGGCAGGAGCCGCCGATCCAGGTCACGAGCGACGTTACGTGCATCGACATCCAGCTCTCCGAGACGTTGCCCAAGAAGCCGGGCGAGGTCCGCCGGACATTCAAGGTGCTACTCAAGGACGATGCCCGGCCTGGAACGTATGAGGGCCACGTTGTCCTGACGACGACCAGAGCCCGACCGCTGGAGATACCCATCAGCGTTACCGTTGCTGCCCCCTGACGCTGCCGCCAAGTGACAAGACACGATGCGAGCCGTCCGTGCCGACGGAGCTCCGGGTCCGCCGGAACGCCCTTCCCGCTGGGCGTGCTCACCCCAACTCAACCAGCTCCGACGGCAGAGGGTGCCTGGGGGGAAGATCGGCGGCGTCGAGGCGCTTGATGAAGAAGGTCGCGGCCGAGTATCCCGGATTGACACCCCGCTCCGTGGTGTAGCAACTCCGAAACCCAGCTGCCTGGAGAACGTCCCGCATCTCGGTCAGCGAGAGATCGCTGGCGGTCTGGCCTCCGTAGGGGGCGATGTAGTCTACCGGCATCCCCCCCAGTACCTCCTCCATCCAAGCTAGACATGGCGCGACTTCCTCCCGGTAGTAGGCCTCAGCCGGCCCAAAGAGCGGCACGTGCCTGTGACAGTGCACGGCAAACTCGATCCCTGACACCGCCATTTCCCGGATCATCGACGGGGTCAGGTACCATTCCTCAACCAGGCTCCGGACCGGCCCGATGTTCGCCTCATAGACCTCTCTTGCCAGACCAAGCGCCTTGTCGCGCGCCAGCGCGAAGTTGAAGATGTACTTGACGATACGCCGCTCTTCGGTGCTCTCCCGCCAGTAGAACCGGTCGATCCTCTCCCGGTCAAGCTGCAGCTCACCGGCCCGTCCCCGGATCTCGGCCAGCAGGTCGGCGTCGCTCATCTTCGAGGTCAATACGTGCACGAGATGGATCATCGGCACGTGTCCCGCGGTGGGTCCCGACATCACCGAGACCAACGCCGGAAGGTTGCGTCTGGTAAGCTCGGGGAAGGCGTGGTCGTACTGGTCGCGTGTGCCGTCGTCGAAGGTGAGGACGATCTCTACCGGATGCCCCGACCTTCCGGCCTCGCTCGGGGGAATGATCTGGCCAACCGAGGCGAGGGCGTCAAGCTGCCGGGCAAACTCCTGCGGGTCGAGTGGGTGAATGCCGCCCCAGTTGACCGGGTCATCCGGGCGGACGTAGTGGTACATCACCGACACGAGTGTCGTGGAAGCCATCGGCTCACCGTGTCTCCGTTGCTCCGGTCTCGAGGTACCGACGCAGCGCCCTCGCCAGATCGTGGCCGAAGGCCCGGGCGCTGTCGGGGGTCACCGGCTCGCCTCCTGCGTTCGCGTAGGGGATCTCGACGGTCGCCGAGATGTCGATGCCTGGCAGCTCCGACGCCCACCGGCTGAAGCTCTTCCCCGATCCGTAGTTCTTGTCCGTGTTCCACCCTTGACCGAAGGGCAAGTTGTCTGTCACATGGTACGGCAGCGGGCCCGTTCGGCTGGATTCCAGGATCCGGCAGAAGTCGGTCACGCGTTTCCATATTGCCTCGTCTGGCCCACCGACGAAGTAGATCACCTCGTTGCTGGTGCCCCGAATGGCAGGACAATGGAGATCGATCGCCACCCGCAGCTTCCCGTCGGCCCACGTTGGCACGAGCTCGCGGATGGCCGCGACGGTTGGGTAGAGGCTCTCCCCGGCATAGTCCCGGTTGTGGTCGTGCGGCTTGCGGTTCTTCCCCTGATCGCCGTTCTCGACACCATCCTTATCCACGAAAGGGACGATCAGGAACTCGACGTGCTCCCGGAGCCAGGCGCCATCGTCCGTATCGCCCAGGACCTCCTCAATGACACCCTCGACCGCGTAGCTGGCCATCATCTCGCAGCAGTGGTGGCGGCACGTGAGAAGCACGCGATGCTCGGGGCTGCC
The DNA here is from genome assembly GCA_965602825.1 of uncultured bacterium. Classification (GTDB taxonomy): domain Bacteria; phylum Armatimonadota; class Zipacnadia; order Zipacnadales; family VGFC01; genus CBFDAZ01. The sequence goes on along the minus strand of CBFDAZ010000270.1, from coordinate 291 downwards.
GTCGAGGCGGCCCAGGTTCAGGCGCTCGACCTCGCGGCCCTGGCTCGTGCGGCAGAGCGTCTCAGGCACCAGGTGCGGGTTGCCCTCGTAGCGGCTGAGGAACTCGCGCAGGTTCGTCTCCAGATAGGGCATGCCGAAGCAGAAGCGGACTTCGCGGGCTCCCTGCGGAGCCGAGTAGCGGAACGATTGGCCATCGACGGCCTCCGCTTCCAGCCAACTCCACGCTGCGCCTCTGTCCGTGCTCACGGCCGGTCCGCGCACGCCGATCACGTTGCTCTCCGTGAAGTGGAC
>CBFDAZ010000269.1:0-7069 GCA_965602825.1 uncultured bacterium | reverse complement strand
AACTGCGACTACGACGGCGGCTTCCACGTGCTGCTCGAGCGCCGAGACGATGTGGCCGGCACCGACATGCGCATCCACCTCAAGTGCCCGAACTGCGCCACGACCTACGATCTCGGCTGGGTGGCACGGATGGGGGACTGAGCTTGCCGAGAGCATCCATACTGCCCGCGCACCGCCGCGGAGACGGTCGCAGCTTGTGCTGTTGTGCCCAGCGCGGTTCCGAAGGGAGACTCCATGAGAGACATCCGTATAGCCAGCGTCCAAATGGAGCATGTTGCGGGGGACAAGCAGGCCAACTTCGAGAAGGTACGTGCGTTCTCCGCCAAGGCCGCGGACGAAGGCGCCGAGATCGTCGTCTTCCCCGAGTGCTGCCTGACGGGGTACTGGTTCCTGCGGAAGCTGTCGCGCGAAGAGCTGCTCGAACTGGCCGAGCCCGTGCCAGCCGGGCCCTCGTCGCAGGCCCTGCTTGGCCTCGCCAGGGAGCACGGCATGACGATCGGCGCCGGACTGGTTGAGATCGCCGATGACGGGACCCTCTACAACACCTACGTCGTCGCCATGCCGGACGGGCAGGCGAAGCGTCACCGGAAGATCCACGCCTTCATCAGCGAACACATTGCCTCCGGCTCGGAGTACACGGTCTTCGATACCCCGCACGGCTGTCGGGTTGGTGTGCTCACCTGCTATGACAACAACATCGGCGAGAATGTCCGCCTCACCGCCTTGAAGGGCGCCGAGCTCCTCCTGGCGCCGCACCAGACCGGGGGCTGCGACTCGCCCGATCCGCACACGATGGGGTTGGTCAGCCGCGAGCTGTGGGACAACCGCGAGGCCGATCCGAGCGCTATCGAGGCCGAGCTGCGCGGCGACAAGGGCCGGGGTTGGCTGCTGCGCTGGCTGCCGACCAGGGCTCACGACAACGGCGTGTTCCTGGTCTTCAGCAACGGGGTCGGTGTCGATGACGACGAGATCCGTACCGGCAACGCGATGATCCTGGATACCTACGGCCGGATCCTGGCGGAGACCTGCAAGGCCGGGGATGACATGGTCGTCGCCGACCTCGACGCGTCTCTGATGGAGCAGAACACCGGCCGCCGGTGGATCAAGACCCGCCGCCCCGAGCTGTACGGGCCGATCGCGCAGCCCACCGGCCTGGAAGAGGACACACGCAAGGTACGGTTCGACAAGAAGGGCGTGTGAGTCGACAGCAAGGTCCGGTGGACGCCAGGCCCGAACTCGCATGGCAGAGCCGGCTTGCCGATACGGTGAGACCAGCGCGCCTTGGCCATCGGCGTGTTGCTCGCCACGGGCGTTCAACGTGGTCCAAGAGGTGCGCGTAATGCTCATAGGAGGCATTCAGCATGGCTGATGAAGTCAGGTTCGGTATCGTGGGTCTGGGCATGGGCCGCGATCGGGCCAAGAAGGCCACCGACACGCCCGGCGCCCGCCTGGTCGCCGTCTGTGACATCCTCGAGGAACGGGGAGCGAAGGCCGCCGAGGAGTTGGAGGTCGAGTGGATCAAGGACTACGAGGAGATGCTGGCACGTGACGACATCGACGCGGTCGGCGTCTTCACACCCAGCGGCTGGCACTGCGACTTCGCTCTGCAGGCCCTGCAGGCCGGCAAGCACGCCTGCACCACCAAGCCGATGGACCTGACGGTCGCCAAGTGCGACGCGGCGATCGAGGAGGCGGAGAAGCGTGGCCTGGTGCTGGGAGTCGACTTCGACAGCCGCTACCGGCCCCAGAACCACCAGATTCGCGCTGCGGTCCAGCAAGGAGCAATCGGACGCGTAGTCCTGGGCGACCTGCGGATGAAGTGGTTCCGGAGCCAGTCATACTACGCCACGGGCTCGCCGCCGGGCTGGCGCAGTCGCCTGGAGACCGAGCGGGGCTCGATTGCCAACCAGGGAGTGCACTACGTCGATCTGCTCCAGTGGTGGCTCGGCCCCGTGAAGAGCGTCATCGGTAAGTACGGTACCTTTGCCCACGATATCGAGTCCGAGGACGCAACGGCCAGCATTATCGAGTTCGAGTCCGGCGCGTTCGGCGCTATCGTCACCACGACAGCGAGCTTCCCCGACCTCGGCACGACGCTGGAGATCAGCGGCGACCGCGGCACCATCGGTTGGCACAACCAGGACCTGACCGTATTCAAGGCCGTGGAGGGCGACGCGGGGGCAGCGGGGGAGTGGGACAAGCCAGAGGAGCGAGAGCTGTCGCTGGAGGACTTCGCGGCGCCTGATGATCTGCCGAAGCACATCATCGACGACATGGTGCAGGCGATCACCGAGGGGAAGCCACTGCAGTGTGACGGCCACGAGGGCCGGAAGTCGGTCGCGATCTTCCAGGCTCTCTATGGGTCGTCGGACACGGGCACGCCGCAGGCGCTGCCGTAGAGCGGCACCCGGCGGCATTGCAGCAGTAACGGATTTTGGAGGGAGAGGAGACCATGAGGACGAGGCATCTGGTCGCTGCAAGCGGAGCAGTGCTGTTGGCGCTGGCGGCGGCCGGCGCCGTGGTGGCGCAAGAGGCCGGCGGCCGAGGCCGAGCCGAGATGGAAGGGGCGGTCGTGCTGGACGACTTCGATGAGCCCGTCGCCGGGCGCTGGACCGGAGGCATCGGGATCGAGCAGGCTGAGGATGGGGAGAATGTGGGCCACTGGTTCGCCGCGCCGAACGGGAACCAGATCACCCTCCGCCAGGTGCCGCCGGACTGGACGCCTTTCAAGGTCCTGGAGCTCTGGATGTGGTCGGGCACAGCCAACGGGCAGAACGTCATGCTGATCGCGCTATCGACCAACGAGGACACGGAGGGCCCGGACTACTTCTCCACCCGCCTCGTGATCGACTGGGAAGGCTGGAAGCACTTCGTGCTCCCCCTGTCAGCGCTTTCCGCCTCTCGCAAGCCGGATTGGGCGGAGATGCAGGGCCTTGCGTTCGCCACCATCGGATGGGGAGTCGAGGGTCTGGAGGACACCGATCTCTACCTGGACGCCATCAGGCTCCTGCCGGACATGCCTCCGGGAACCGAGAGGCCGCCGGATCTCGTCAGTGACTTCGAGGAGCAGGACCTGGTGTTGTGGAGCGGTCTGACCGCTGACGCCGAGCATGCGACCGAGGGCGAATCCGGCGGACGCTGGGAGCAAGTCAACATCAACAGCCACATCTACTTGAGACGCGAGATGGACTGGTCGCCCTACGAGTACATCGAGTTCGACTGCCATTCCGAAGCACCCACGGGCGACCGCTTCATCCTGGCCTTCTGGTCAATGGACGCTCCTGCCCGGCGGCCGCACTACTGGGGCCACATCTTCCCTGTGAACTGGACGGGACAGAAGCACTTCCGGATTCCGTTCCGCCGCCTCTATCGGATGCGTAATCCGTTGGGTTGGGACCGGGTCACCGAGATCCACATGTACTCCAACGGTTGGGGGATGGCACCGGCATCACCCGACACGGTACTCGTATTCGACAACATGCGTTTGACCGAGGGAGAGCCTCGGCAGGTGCGGGCCGGCCTGATCGACGACTTCGAGGAGGGTTCGTGGGCGTGGTGGTGGATGGACGAGGGCACCGTTGAAGCCCACGAGGGCGAGCAGTGTGGCCAGTTCTGCTTGCACGAGGGTTGGCGCTCAGCCCACGGGAAGCCGCTCACGACTGACTGGACGGGATACCAGAGGCTCAAGATGGCGGTCTACACCCGCAACCTCGAGGGCGAGGTCCTCGAAGTCAGGGCCGGAGCCTGGGAAGCAACGGTGTCCCTGGACGGCGAGGGTTGGCGGGAGGTCTCTTTGCCGCTCGCCGGAGTTCGCCAGCAAGTCCGGGAGATCTCCCTCCGGGTCCAGGGGCTGGACGGCGATGACACGGGAGAGGCCAATCGCGACATGGACCCCGCGGCGGTGTTGTGCGTTGATAACATAAGGCTCGAATAGACGCCGCTACACGTTTTCGAAGGCAAGGAGCGCGAGTGTATGCGAGTTGGCCGACTCCTCGCGTTGTGCGTGGTCACGTGCAGTCTCTCACAGAAAGCCAGCCTCCCACAGCCGATCTCCAAGACGCTTGAGGACTTCGAAGGGGACCTGGCTGGGTGGCCGGAGGATGTAGAGCTCGTCGCCGATGCATCTCAAGGGCAGAAAGCCCTCCGCTGGCTGCCGGACGAGGGCGAGGGGCCGAGATTCTACTACTTCGACCTCAGCTCAAGCGGCGTCGAGCTGATCGAGTGGGACCGGCTGACCTTCGACTACAAGGTCGAGGGGCCGGACTGCGAATGGTGGGGCATCAAGGTCACCGACTACCCCCTCGGTGACGGCATGCAGGCCACTTGGCTCGTTGGTGACAAGAGCAGCCTCACGCCGGGCAAGTGGCAGGCCGCCGAGATTGACCTTCACCACCCCCAATGGCTCTGGGGTGATGAGCCGAACAAAACCACCCAGCAGATCGCTTTCCGCTGCCAGTTCCGGGCGGGCGCCCCCTCCGCTATCCTCATCGACAACCTCCGGCTTGAGCGCGACCCGGTGCGCATTGACGCCATCGAGAAGGGCGAGACGCTCCGGGACGCCGACGCCGTGCGTGTCGAATACGCGGTCACGGTCGCCAACGCCCTGGAGGAGCCGGTGAACGTGCGGGCCGACGTTCGCGACGCTTCGGAAGGCCTGCAGACGTCCCTCTCATCCACCGAACTCTCGATCCCCGGCCGGCAAGCCGGCACGGTGTCCGTGCAGCTCTCGGCAAGGGTCCGTGGCCCGGAGGCCCTTCCCCCGTTGTCTCGGCTCTCAGCTCAGCTCGTCCTGCAGGTGAAAGGCATGGATGATTCGGAGAAGGCGGTCGATCTGAGTCTCGCGGTGCCCCTCGGCGATATTCCTCATCCCTCACTCCTGGTCACCAAGGAGACGATCACGCGAGTCCTCTCGGAGATCGAGACGTCGCCCGAGGCTCGGGCGATCTACGAAGGCCTCAAGAGGGGCGCCGATGCCTGGCTCGAGAAGACGCCTGAGTTCCCCGACCGGGGATCGCAGTGGTGGCACTGGTACACCTGCAAGAAATGCGGCGCTCGCCTGCAGACGAAGTCGCCGACCGAGCACCTCTGCCCGGACTGCGGCGAGGTCTACTCCGGCTGGCCATACGATGACGTGGTGCTCGACCGCCAGCACAACGCCCTGGCCCGAGCAGTCCGCGACCTGGGCCTGATGTACCAGTTCACCGGGGACGGTGCGTATGCGGAGAAAGCCCGGGAGATCCTGCTCGGCTATGCGGAACGTTACCTCGACTACCCCCTCCACAACACGCGCGGTGAGCCGAAGAAGGGCGGCGGGCACGTCGGCCCGCAGACGCTTGACGAGTCAACATGGCTCATCCCCGTTGCCCAGGGCTTCGATTGCGTGTATGAGGCGTTGAGTGAGGCCGACATCCAGGTCATTGCTGACAAGCTGCTGCTGCCGGCTGCTGAACTCATCCACGATCACCAGTGGGGCATCCACAACATCTGCTGCTGGCATGCTTCGGCCTACGGTCTCGTGGGTCTCGCGCTGGGTGACGAGACCCTTGCGGCGGACGCGATTAGTGGCCCGAAGGGCTTCCGGGCGCAGATCGAGCAGGGCGTCACCGAGGACGGCTTCTGGTACGAGAGCGCGTGGGGATACCACTTCTACACGATGAGTGCCCTGCAGCCGCTGGCCATTGCGGCCTACAACGCAGGCATTGACCTCTACACCGACCGCTACAAGGGCATGTACGACGCACCACTCACCTTCATGGGGCCCGGCGGCGCGCTCGCCGCGTTCAACGACAGCGGCACCGCCAACCCGTTGGGGCAGGGCAGGTTGTACGAGGTCGCGTATGCCCGGTGGGGTGATCCGCGCTTCCTGCTGCCGATCCATCACACCGGCCGAGGGAGCCTCGAGACACTCCTCTATGGCGTCCCCGGTGGCGACGTCCCGCCATTCCGTCTCGAGTCTACCGTGCTGCCGGACGCGGGCTACGTAATCCTCCGCAGTGGCCAGACGGGTGACTCGGGCGCCGAGCAGCACATCCCGGAGAACTACGTAGCCCTCGACTATGGGCCCCACGGCGGCGGCCATGGCCATCCGGACAAGCTTGGCTTCGTGCTGTATGGCAAGGGCGCGCTGCTCGCCGAGGACCCGGGATCGATTGCCTACGGCAACCCGGCCCATGGCGGGTGGTTCAAGCAGACCATCAGTCATAACACGATCGCGGTCAACGGGAAGAGCCAGAAGGGTTGTGCCGGAACGCTGCAGTTCGCCGCCTTTGCCAAGGACGTGAGCCTGTGCAGCGCGCGGGCGGATGAAGCCTACGACGGCGTCCGGCTGCGGCGGTCGATGGCGCTCCTGGGCGATCGAGTCATCGACATCGTGTTATGTGAAGCTGAGGAGGATTGCACCCTCGACCTCGCCTACCACAACCGCGGCGCGTTCGAGACGTCGGTGGCGCTCTCTCCCATGGATCAGCCGCCGGAGGGCGACGGCTACGACTGGGCGAAGCAGTGGCGCGCCGCGCAAGTCTCAGGTCCATGGTCTGCTGTATGGCGCCAACAGGATGGACCCACGGTCACCTTCGCCCAAGCGGCTCCCGATGGGGACGCTCAGGTGCTGGCCGCGGTGGGCATGGGCAACCCGACCAGGGTCAAAGTCCCGTTCGTCGTGTCGCGTCGCACGGGGACCAGGGCTCTGTACTGCACGGCGCTCGAGATCACCAATTCCGAGCCGGTGGAAGACCTTGCCGTCCGTCTTCTCACCATGGAGCCCTCAGCCGAGACCGGCGAGACCCCCGTCGCCGTGGAGGTCAGCAGCGGCGGCGTTCGCGATGTCGTGCTCATCAACCCGGCAGGCGGAACGCTCCGCGCTGAAGCATACCAACTTGAGGGACAGGGGGCCGTCCTGCACTACGCAGGCGAGGAACTGCAGCAGATCCTGGTCGTGGGCGATGCCAAGGTGCGTGTAGTCGGGCAATAGGAGGCGAGAGTTGGATGGATAGCAAGCTTAACAGACGTGACTTCCTGCGAGCCGGAGGCGCGGCAGGGGTGCTGGCGAGCTTCGGTGCGCGTGCGGCGG
>CBFDAZ010000268.1:0-7078 GCA_965602825.1 uncultured bacterium | reverse complement strand
GGCGGCATGAAGGTTGCTCCCCAGGCGGAGATCGACGACGGTCTGCTGGATGTCGTCCTGGTCGAGCACATGCCACGGCTGGAGTTCGTCCGCAACCTGCCGAAGGTGTTCAAGGGCACCCACGTGACCCATCCCGCAGTGCACGTGTGGCAGGCAGATGAGGTGCAGGTGGAGACCTCGACCCCCGCGCCGACCCTCGTAGATGGCGACGTGCAGTGTGAGACGCCACTTCACGTGCGCATCGCCGCAGGACGGGCCCGGTTCTGGATGCCGGGGACCGGTGCAGAGCCCCAGTAGGCCTATGAGAGCGTGAGCGGCTCGCCCGTTGCCGGGCTGTTGCATGGCCGCGGTCATCTGATGCGCTTGTGGAAGAGAGATTGCAGTCCTCACCGAGCATGCTGGATTAGGTGCTGATGCTCCCCCTCTTGACATCGATATGGAGCATAGCAAATAGATTACCCCCCTCTATTGACATCATCATGGGATTGTGCTACGTTGTTTCTGGTTGAGTGTCGGCGTGGAGTCGAGACATGGGGCAGTGTGTGCGGCGCGGACTTGCGACACGCAGGCTTCTGGGGCCAGTCCTTCTTCTCCTCGGCTGGCCAGGTACTCCTCTGCTGGCTGGCGCACCTGATGGTCTTCCCCCCGCCGATCCCCTCGCGGAAGCTCGCGAGGCCCTTGCGAAGGCCGACTACGACACCGCCACTTCCCTCCTCACGGCGCTCATCGCGCAGCTTGAGCCCGGAGCGGAGCGGGGAGAGGCCAAGGAGCTTCTGGGGGATTGCCATCTTGCGGCAGGCAGATGGCAAGATGCCATCACACCCCTCGCTGAGGCGGCCGACGAGGAACCCGCTCGTGCCGCTGACATTCTCCCCAAGCTCATCGAGGCGCAGGAGGCGTTGCCGGTCGGCGTCGCCCGTCTGGATGCGCTCTGGCGGCGCGGCACACTTGAGGCGCGGGTCGCCGGACCGGAGGCTGCGCGTGCGACATACGAGACAGCCCTCGCTGAGCACGACGACGCGTTGCGGGCCTTCTGGGAGGTCGCGGACGTGCGGCCCTATGCCAAGGCGCGCCGTGAGGCGGATCGGCCGCTGTTCCGCGCGTCGCTGCGGCGCGTGATGGCCCGCTTGCTCGCCGAGCAGGGACAGCGCGACGCAGCCGGAGGAGAATGGCAGGCAGCCCTACTGACCTGTCCGGCTTACGGCGCGGAAGAGGTGTCGTGCCGCGAGCTCGGCAGGCTTCTCCGCGAAGAGCGGCCGACTGAAGCACTCGCATACCTCCTGCGTTCCCTCAGCTATCTTGGCGATCGCGCCTCCGGCGACACCGCGGTGGCGCTGCCCGCCAACGAACGGGCCCTCGAGGCGGTCGCGCCGCATACGGAGGAGTTCCTGGGCGGCCTGTTTGCCGATCTCGAGGCCGTTGCCCGGCAGTTCCCGGAAGTCGACTTCCCCGACGAGCCTGCTCTCGGCGACCTTCTCTCGGAGTGGCGCACCGCCGACGAACTGTCTCACACCCGGGACTTCGCCGCCGCGTTCGGTGCCTGGCTCGGCATCGCAGAGGGCCGGGAGGGGACCTTGGTCGCGAACATGGCTCACCTCGCGGCGGCGGAATGCGCCTTCGACGCCGGCCACTATGAATTGGCGGCTGCCGAGTTCCCCGCTGCGCAGAGCGACGGGGCAATCGGCCCGGCGATCAATCCACTCGTCCTGTACGGACGCGGGCACGCGGCGCTGGCGGAGGGCAGGACCCAGGTTGCGCGAGCCTGCTTCGAGGCCGTACTGCAGGCCGACGATGTGGGCCTCCAGGCCTTGGCGCGCTTGCGCCTTGCGGAATGCCTCGAGATGCTCGGGGACGCACCAGGCGCCCAACAGCACTTCCAAGTCTTCCGGAACCAACACCCCGACGAGTACCTAGCCCACATGGCACGCGAAGGCCTCAAGCGGCTGGACCAGTACGACCTGTCTGAGCTGCGCAGGCCCGCCGATGAGCGACGCGCGCTGTACCTCGGTGAAGATCGGCAGACACGGGGCCGGTGGCGGACGTACGGCCGGGATGCCTTCATCCTCTGCGCCGCCAACGGGCTCACGGACCTGTGTGGCGGGACCCGATCGCCGTTGCCGTTCAAAGCCTACCTGGGGACCGGCGAGAAGGTGTGGTGGTGGACCCAACTCCAGGATCCGCATACCAGCATGCTCTACAACCCCTGCAAGGGCTATTCCGCGCCAACGAACTGGGACGACGGCGGCGAGAAGCAACCGGTTGGGACCGGCCCGGACCTCTTTCTCGATTTGGACATCCCGCCTGGCCTCTTTCGGTTGAGCCTGTACTTCGTCAACGATCACAACTACTACGAGCCGAACCGGGAGTACACGGTCTATCTCATCGACCGCGCCAGTCGCGGGAAGGTGGTGGCCGCCTGCCCGGTGCGCCACTTCCTGCACGGTGTCTATGAGCACTTCGCCATCGCCGGTCCTTGCCGGTTGACCGTTCGTGTCTTCCGCAACCTGAGCCTGAACACTATTCTGTCGGCCGTGTTCCTGGACGAGGTCGGCGGGCTCCCCCTGTGGGAGGACGTAGCGGGGGACTTGCGCCACGACGCCCTGGACGCCACGAGCGAGACTGTATCCGCCCTTCGTCGGGCCAAGCAGGGCGCCGACGGGGACGATGCAGCCCAGGCGCAGTGGGGCCGTTTGCTCACCGTAGGTGCGGCGGTGGAAGCGTCAGGGCACGCCACGGAGGCGCTCAGTGGGCTTTCGCCCTGGGGGCGCGCGGCTTTCGCGTGGAGCACGTTCCGGTACGCCGCAGACAGCGGCTGTGGTCGCGGCTACGAGACACAGTGGCTTTCCGAGTGCTACCACAGCGTGCAGCGCGCCGGCGACGGGAAGTCCGCCCGCCAGTGGCTGGATTCCCTGTCAACTCAGCTTCTGGAGTCCGGGTATGTCGGGTTTGCGCAGATGGTCGATGTCATGGCCTATCCGCCGGACCGGCCTGATACGCCGTACCAGAGCGTGACCGTGCCCGTCGCGCTCGCGGCGCGGTACTCGGAGATCGTCGACTTCTGGGAGGTGCCAAACCGCGGGATGCCGCCGAAGACCAGCGTACGCCGCGCTCCGCTTGACCAACGCCTCGCTCTGTCCTACATCGAGGAGGCCCTGCGCAGACTATGGGGTGAACAGGCTGACCGAGCCAAGCACCTGACGCTGGTGCTCGCCGAGAAGTACCGCAAGGCGAAGTGGCCGTGGTTGGCAAGACGCTCTTACGAGGCAGTGATCGGCGACGAGCGGCAGCTCAGCGAGCTGACGCCCGAACAGCACTGGAACTACGCGCTCACGCTCCCGGAGGGCCCCGACCGCATCCCCGTGCTGGAAGCCCTGCTGCAGCGCGACGAGCTTCCGAGAAGGGAGGTCTTCCTGCGCGGCGAGCTGTTGTGGCTCTACCTGAAAACCCAGCAGATTGAGGCAGCCGACGCGGAAGCCCGCCGACTTCTGGCGCTCGACGCAGACCCCGGCTACAAGCATTACCGCCTCTACCACATGGCGCTTGTCTCCCGGGAGGCGAATGACTTCGCCAGAGCGGCTGAGTGGTGCCACGTCATCCTGCACCGATTCCCGGACAGCCCGGTGGCCTCAGAGGCACAGCGGATGCTAGCCGAAATCGAGCAGCGTAGCACTGAAGGCCAAGGAGGACGCTAGATATGCGCGAGATTCCCGATGCAGTCCCGCGGTTCGTTCTGCTTATGGTCGCGAGTGTGGGCGCAGCTAGGGGCGCTCACGCTCTCCAAGTCGCTATCATTGAGCCCGGTACTCCCGCCCTCGTGCGCGACCAGATGGTCACCTGGGAGTGTTCCGTGGACGGGGGAGGGGATCAGGATGTCATCGTCACGTGGACCTGGTTCGATGGCACAGGAGATGTGCAGGAGGGAGCACTGCTGTTCGAGGTCGAGCACCAAGTCGTCAACGCCGGACAGTGGGTCGTACAGTGTCAGGTATACGACCCCGAGACTGAGGAGCTCGACATCGATCAGCAGACCTTCCGCGTGCTGTGGGTCGAACTGTCCGGGAACACGAGCCAAGTCCACCCGGACAACCAGGCCGCCCCAAGCTTCTACTCCTGGAGCACCCCTGATTCCACCAACCTTGGCTTCAAGAGGGGGATACTGGCCTACCACTGGACTATTGAGATCGTGGGGTCGTGCACCCCGCAGGACTGGAAAGACTTCGCCCCGGAGATCGAAAGCGATATCGCCATGGTCAGGCATTTCGGGCCTCTCGGCGCGAAGTGCTGGGGAGGAGAAGATGGGGACGAGGACATCACGGAGGAAGGGGAGGGCGTCCCGGACACCGATGACAGTAGTCTCCCGACATGGCTGGACGAGGACCCTACATCCGCGACGCAATGGCCGGATAGCGAAGCCTCTCCTGAGGAATGGCGCGGCGCGACCTTCGACTCCGTTGGCAAGGTCTATGACATTGACATGCCGAGCCCGGGACTGGCAGACCCTGGGGAGACCGTGCGCATACGCGCGAACTTCTGGCAGTGGGCTCAGTATGGCACACGCTGCTCGGACAAGAAAGCGTGGAGCGTGGCCTTCTCGTGTGATCGAAGTGGTGACTTCGTCACCGACTTCGCCGGCAGGGGCGACAACAACCTCAACTGGGGCTCCCACCTGACCAGCATCGACTGGGACCTCCCAGACTGACGTCCCCGAGCCGATCCGCGGCTTCAGGAGGCCCGAGATGACCCATGCGCGGCCAATGGCAAGGCCTGGCTCCCTGGCGCTTCTCCTCGTGCTGTTGTGTCCCGCCAAGCCGCCCGCCGACGAGGGGGTCACGCCCGAACCGGCCCTGCAGAACGCGGAGCGGGTGATGGCGCAGGCAGACGCTCTCGTCACCGAGTTGACGGGGTGGTTGCTCTCGATGGACCACATCCCGCGACAGCAGAACCAGGCTGCTGCCGACGCCATGTTGGCACTCGGGGCGTGGCGTTCGCCCCAAGCCATACCTGCTCTCCGGAAGCACGCCCTGTTCTCCCGCAACAGATGGCGTCAGAGCCCGCGCAACTTCACAGCCATGGTCGCGCTCGCTGCCATCGGACTGCCTGCGATGCCGGCACTCATCGACATCGCCGCCGGAGGTTACGAGGGCGAAGCGCTCACCTACCCCCTTGCGCCTCTTCTCGCCGACACGGGTCTGCGGGAGATCATGGCCCGCATGCTGGAAGAGGCCGCACTGGCCGAGCGCGATCCGGACCGCAGTCAGAGGCTCACGCTTACACTAGCAGCCACACGCACTGCACGCCCCCTGCCGCCCGAGGACCTATCGCCGCTGGCCGCCTCCGGCGGTCGCGCGCCCGATCAAGCGTCCGCGCTACTCCAGGAGGCTACGGTGATTCTGCGGGCCCGGCAGGCCGTTCTGAAGGACCTCACCGACTGGCTCTTGTCCATGGATACCATCCCAACAGAGCAGACCCAGCACGCTGCTGAGGCAATGAGCTTGCTCGGTGAACTGCGTTCTCCCCGCGGCATCCCCGCGCTGCGAAAGCACGCGCTGTTCGTGTCAACGGACCCGGCGACGGCCCCCAAGGACTTCGTCGCTCTGAGCGCTCTCGGCAGGATCGGCCTGCCGGCCATACCCGCCCTCATCGACATCGGCGCGGAAGGGCCCGAGGGGGAACCCCTCGATTACCCCCTCGTGCCCATCCTCGTCTCAATGGCGCCACCCCAGGTCATGGCCCACTACATCGAGCAGGTAGCTAGAGACGAGATCGACCCCGACCGGTATGCCCGTCTGCAGCGGCTCGCCGAAGAGCTGCGGGCCGAGGCGGAACAGCGGCAATAGGCGGCGCCTCCGGCCAATTGCGTTCCCCGCCGCCTCAGCGTCCGATGACCTCAACCTCACTCAGCCGATACCACCCATCCTCCTCTTTACCCTCGATGGCGAGGCGGATCGCCGGCTCATTCGTCTTGGGATCGACAACCGCGAGCGCGAGGTCGCAGCGCCCGGGCTTGAGGTCCGCAGGCAGCGCCACGGACTCGGTCACCTCCTGCTCACCCGGCAGCCAGCTCTTGATTGAGGTCTCGGTCACCGACTTTGCCGCTTCCCGCCCTTCGGCATCCGTCAAGCGGAAGGCGAGGAAGTAATCCCGGTACGGCGGAGCCACGCCGACATTCTCCCATGTCATACTCAGAGGCAGGTCGGAGCCTGCGGCGGCACTGGCCGGGTGCTCGAGTTCCCTGAGGACGAAACGATACCCGAGCTTACGCAGGAAGCGTTCGATCTCGTCGCGGGTGCCCTCGGGGATCGGCGCGGACTTGTTGTTGAGGTAGCTGGCATGGAGGTCCAGGCCATAGTCGAAGATGAACGGGATGTCCCAGCCTTCATCCTTCCACTTCCGCATGTCCCAGCAGCTCTCGAAGGCGACCGGAGCCGTCTTCCAGGCCTCGCCAGCGCCGGTCTTCTCAATCTGCTGCCGGTAGAAGCTCTCCATGTGACTCCAGGTCTGCGAGAAGCCGCCCATGTCGCCCAGGCAGTCGGCCCGCCAGCCACAGCCATTGGTGACGGCGTGCTTCATGCCCCCTTCGTCGCCGATGAGCATGACCTTCGGGGTCTCGGGGAAAGCCTCACGCCAGGCGTCGATGATGGCAAGGCGCGTCTCTGGCGTCGGCATGTCAACGCCGGTCCCGCTCATGTGCCACTCGCCCCACAGCCCCACCGAGCCGATGTCCAGCAGGTCCACATCCGTGTGGCCGTCATAGCGCTCGCCGAGCTCGCGAATGAGCCGGAAGTGCGCCTCCCGGAAGATCGGGGAATCCATGTCGGGGACCCAGTGCGTCACACCGTTGCCTCGTTGGTACTCGAAGCCCGGGCAGCCCTTGTCCTTCAGCCACTGGGGGACGTGCATGTAGTCCCGGTTGGTACCCGCGCACATGATGCGGAACGCGAGCTTCTGCCCGGCCCGCCGGGCGTGGGCGAGGAGGTCGTCGAACATGCTGAAGTCTATGGCGGCCTCTTCCGGCTCGACCTGGCTCCAGTAGAAGCGGAAGTAGGCGGAGCTGCTCGGCAGGCCGGCGAGGTTCGGG
>CBFDAZ010000267.1:0-7090 GCA_965602825.1 uncultured bacterium | reverse complement strand
GCTGAAGGACCGGTGCCTCCGGCAGCTTCTCCAGATGCCGGATATCCCGTCCGCGCGCCAGTCCGGTCTGGCCCGGCCCGACTTCGTACCCCGGCTGTGGGAAGCCGCAGTAGAACAGGTACCACCACCCGGCCTGCTTGATGAGCCATCCGCCGCCTGCCGAGCCGTAGTCCCACTCACCTTCGCCCCCCGTGTCCAGGATCATACCCTTGCGCTCCCAGTGCACAAGGTCATCGCTCTCCGCCACGCCGATTCGGTACTTCTCGCCGTCATACCCCGTGTATTGCATTAGCCAGCCATCGCCCCACGGCAGGACCTGCGGGCAGTCCACCATGTCACTGTCGAAGTGGCCGGGCCGGTGGGTCGGCCTCAGAATGGGCTCGGGGAGCTTGTGGCGGCGAAGGTGGCTGGGGAGTTGGGGATCAGCGGAAACCGAGGCGCCGAGCACGCCGATCGCCACCGCGACCAGCAGCGTGACGCCGGGATCGGGCATGGGTCCACCTCCGCGGGACGCGGACGAGAGGGTTGGTGACTCAGTTCGTCGAGCAGTTCGGCCGTGGGTTGCCCGACTCCTGCCGCGAGGCGGCCGAGCATGGAGAGCGGCACCACATGGAGAAGAAGGTTCGCCAGCCCTCCGGAGAGAAGCAAGCGGCGACTTCCGCCATGGCGAACTCCGAGAAGCAGACCCACGCCTACACTCCCGGCCTGCGTGTGACCGGGCACACCGTTCTCCGCAAGGAGCGGCGTCTGCCGCTGGCGGGCAAGGTCCACGTGAGCGAGGGCCAGGAGGTCAAAGCCGAAGAGATCGTGGCCTCCGCCGAGCTGCCGGGCGATGTGTTGTCGGTCAACGTCGCCAACAAGCTGGGCTGCATGCCGAGCGAGGTCCCGCAGCTCGTGAAGGTCAGCGAGGGGGACCACGTCAAGCAGGGAGACCTTCTCGCTGAGACCGGTGGGTGGTTCGGCCGCTTCAAAGCCAGTTGCGAGGTGCCGGTCGACGGCTCCGTCGAGACGATCAGCGGCGTGACGGGCCAGGTCCTGATGCGGGGGCAACCGATCCCCGTTGAGCTGCCGGCGTACGTGGACGGCACGGTCGTTGAGGTGCAGGGCGATGGAGGCTGTGTCGTGGAGACGGCCGGAGCTCTGATCCAGGGCATCTTTGGGCTCGGCGGCGAGAGCTTCGGTGAGCTCCGCATGAGTGCCGACACACCGGACCAGCCGCTGACCCCGGATCGCATCGACGGTGAATGCGCGGGCAAGATCGTGGTCGGCGGATCGCTCATCACCGCCGAGGCGATCGCCGCTGCACAGGAGTCTGGCGTGAGAGGGTTGGTCGCGGGAGGAATCGACGCAGAGGAAGTGGATAAGGTCCTCGGCGAGCCGCTCGGCGTCGCGATCACGGGACACGAGCAGATTGGCTTGACTGTCGTCTGCACCGAGGGCTTCGGCGAGATGGCAATGGCCCAACGGACGTTTGATCTCCTGAAGGCACGTAACGGGCAACGGACATCGGTGAACGGCGCGACTCAGATTCGGGCGGGGGTCATCCGGCCCGAGGTCATCATTCCGACTTCCGCATCCCCCGATGAGCGAGGCGCGGAAGCCGAGGAGGGCGAGCACGGGCTGCACGTCGGCAGCGCCGTCCGCGTCATCCGTGATCCGCACTTCGGGGCTATCGTGACGGTCGTCGCACTCCCGGAGGAGCTGCAGCAGGTCGAGACGGAAGCCAGGGTGCGCGTGCTGGAGGCGGAGCTGCCTGACGGCAAGCGCATCACACTGCCTCGCGCCAACGTGGAGCTGATCCAGCAGTGAGCGGCCACCTGCGGCATTCCTCGTCGCTGTGCTCCCCGGCGTGTTTGGCGTTGGGCTTGCTGGCGCTCACCGTCTCCGCGACGGTGTGCGTGGCCCAGGAACCCCCGCCCGTGATCCCGGACTCCGAGGTCTCTACGCCGGAACACGAGGCCGAGGCAGTCGAGGCGCCCCCGGCCGACAGCCTCGCCCCGAGCGACGTGCGCGCCGCAGTCCCCGAGGAAGACCCTTCCGGAGCCGAGGCGATCGTCTCGTGGAAGGCTCCCGGCGCCGAACCCGCTCCGGGCCAGGAGCTCAAGGGCTATCGGATCTACCGCGCGACCGATGAGGCCGAGTTCGAGGGCCTGCTGGAGCCCATCACGAAGCCCGAGGAGCTTCTGGAGGAGGGCCAGGCACCGCGCCTCAGCGCTCAAGTCTCCGATCTGTGGACCTGGCACCACTACCGGTTCAGGGTGGCGGCGCTGTATGGCCCCAGGGACGCTCCCGAGGAGGTCGAGGAGAAGGGCCCCCGGCCCTGGTACATGGAGGGTCAGATTGGGACGGAGCCGACCGAGGAGTGGGGTCCGCCCCTGCTGGTTGATGAGGTGTTGTCGGAGCAGGCTGCCGAACCAATCCAGACCAGGGCCGAGTGGTATCGCCCAGACCGGACCAACATCCTTGCCGGCGTTCTCCTCTACTCGCTTGTCGTCATCTTGTACATCTGCCACGCGCGTGCCGGAGGCCGGATCTACGTCCGTCCAATTGCCGGGATCGAAGCGATCGACGAGGCGATCGGCCGCGCAACCGAGATGGGTAAGCCGATCCTCTACGTTGCCGGCCTGCACGGCCTCGGGTCCATCTCAACCATCACCGCCATGACCATCCTGGGCCGCGTTGCGCGCCGCACGGCGGAGTACGAGACGCCGCTCCTGGTGCCCTGCGTCGATCCCCTGGTCATGCTGGCGGCGCGAGAGATCGTCAGGGAGGCCTACATTGATGCCGGCAAGCCGGACGCTTACCGCGAGCAGGACATCTTCTTTGTCACCGACCGGCAGTTCGCCTACGTGGCGGGCGTGGACGGGATCATGCTGCGCGAGAAGCCGGCCGCCAATCTGTACATGGGCTACTTCTACGCCGAGGCCCTGATCCTCGCCGAAACGGGCGCCGTCAGCGGCGCCATCCAGATCGCGGGCACGGACGCCGACACCCAGATACCGTTCTTCGTCACGGCCTGCGACTACACCCTGATGGGCGAGGAGCTGTACGCCGCCACCGGCTACCTGTCGCGAGAACCGATGCTGCTGGCACAACTCAAAGCTCAGGACGTTGGCAAGGCCACGCTCGGAGTGCTGATTGCCGTCGCGATGGTGGCGGCGAGCGTGGGCGCCTTCCTGGCATCAGCCGGTATGCAACAGGCCTCGAAGGCCATCACGGATGTGCTGGACCTGTTCCGACCACTGTGAGGTCGGTGTGGCAGACGAACGGGCCGTAGAGGAGACGAGCCGTTGAAGACCCGCGTTCCGCTCATGCTGACCTTCATCACGGCGCTCATCATGATCGTCGTGTTCTTCACGCCGCACCGACTGGGGGAGTACGTTCAGACCGAGCTGAACGACTGGGTGATGGTGATCGGCGGCCTGGGGCTGGTGCTGGGGTTGATCAGCCTGCTGCAGAGGCACCTGCGGAAGATCGCCCAGCGCCAGCAGGACTGGGGCTACAGCGTCGTCGCGGTCGCGTCGTTCCTGGGAATGAGCATTCTGGGGGTCGGTTGGGGGATCCAGGAGGGGTCGGTGTTCTACTGGGTCTTCCGCAACGTCTACGCGCCGCTCGACGCGACGATGTTCTCGATCCTTGCGTTTTTCGTCGCCTCGGCTGCGTTCCGTACGTTCCGCGCCCGGTCGGTGGAGGCGGCGCTGCTTCTGGGCGCTGCCCTGATCGTGATGTTCGGCCGCGTGCCTTGGGGCCAGCTCGTATTCAAGCAGAGCCCCCTGGTTGCGGAGTGGGTGATGTCGAGCCCCGCTCTGGGCGCCAAGCGCGCCATCCTGTTCGGCGTTTCGCTGGGGGGCATCGCGATGTCCCTGCGCATCATCCTGGGGA
The DNA here is from genome assembly GCA_965602825.1 of uncultured bacterium. Classification (GTDB taxonomy): domain Bacteria; phylum Armatimonadota; class Zipacnadia; order Zipacnadales; family VGFC01; genus CBFDAZ01. The sequence continues at coordinate 3,208 of CBFDAZ010000267.1, read as the reverse complement.
TCGAGCGTTCGCACCTGGGCGGCGAAGCCGGATAACGGCGGGCCGCCGGTGAGGCTGAACCATGACTGCCGAGAGACTGCTTCGCCTCGACCGCCGGATCATCTTCGTCCTGATCGCGCTGGCGGTCGGGGTGCCACTGGCCGGGAAATGGCAGTTCGACCAGGGCAGCAACCCGCGGACGACCGCGGTCTTCGACCACATCGACAAGCTCCCGGAAGGCTCAGTCGTGATGATTGCCTTCGACTACGGCCCCGCCTCCATGCCGGAACTCCAGCCGATGGCTATCGCCATCGCGCGGCACGTGCTGGAACGCGACCTGCGCCTGGTCTGCCTCACGATGTATCCGGACGCTCCGCTGCTGATCGAGGATGTGCTCAGCAGAACCTCCGAAGGCCTGGAGAAGAAGGACGGGGTGGACTACGTGAACCTCGGTTTCCGGCCGGGCCTCGTGAACGTGATCCTGGGGATGGGAACGGACATCGGGACCGTGTTCAGAACCGACTTCCAGAAGCGGCGGTATCGCGATCTGGAGGTCACCAAAGGGCTCCGGAACTACGACGACGTGGGCCTGATCATCGACCTTGCCTCCAGCGACACGCCTGCCTTCTGGGTGCTCTACGCCCACCAACGTTACAAGGCAAGGGTCGCGGCAGGCGTCACCGCCGTCATGGCGCAGGACTACTACCCTTATCTTCAGACCGGTCAGCTCATCGGCCTGCTCAACGGCATGAAGGGGGCCGCTGAGTACGAGAAGCTGATCGGGGCGCCGGCGGACGCGAGCCAGGCGATGGGTCCGCAGTCGTGCGCCCACTTCCTGATCATCCTGCTGGTCATCTTCGGCAACATCGTGTACGCAGTTTCACGGCGCCAGGCGCGCCGGCAGTGATCTGCCGACGAGCGAGAGACAACGGCCATGCCTGAGACCATCTTCGGGTTGTCCACGGGAGCCATCGGGATCTGGGTGGCGGCGCTGTTGACGCTTGCCATCTACAGCTTCCTGTACAAGGACAACCCTGTCTACAAGTTCGCCGAGCATCTGTTCGTCGGGACCTCCGCCGGCTACGGAGTGGGTCTGACCTACCAGCAGGTGGTGGTCGAACTCATCTACAAGCCAATCTTCAGGCCTGCCGCCGTAGACGAATTGCGACCCGATTACCTGGTCATCATCCCCACCGTCCTCGGCGCGCTGATGTTCCTCCGATTCAGCCGTCGTTACGGCTGGCTGGCCCGGTGGCCGATCTGTCTTGTCATGGGCTACGGCGCAGGCGCAGGCATCCCGGCAGCCGTGCAGAACATGCTCGAACACGCGCGCTACACGATGCTGCCCATTCTGCCCTTCAGCGCAGACACGAACAGCTTCCAGTGGGCTGCCGGCATCTCCGGCCTCATCATGGTCGTTGCGGTAGTCACCACGCTCTGCTACTTCTACTTCTCCAAGGAGCACAGGGGGCCATTCGGCACGGCGGGCCGCGTTGGCATCGGCTTCCTGATGATTGCCTTCGGAGCCGGGTTCGGCAACACGGTGATGGCCCGCATCTCGCTGCTCATCGGGCGCATGCAGTTCATGTTCGATGATTGGTGGCCCCTCGTCATCGACCTGTTCCGGCGGGGCTAGCCCCCGGCCCGACCCGGCCGCTCCCTTGCGTCCCCTGCGCATCCCGCGCAGGAACCTGGCGCCCTCTTGGAGTGACCGATGGGCAGCGAGTCCGTCGCCGCCATTGACGTGGGGACGCAGGCTGCGCGCTGCTTGATTGCGGACCTCTCAGGGCACGTTCTGGCTTCTGGCTCCGAACCTCTCCGCACACTCGACGACGCGCTGCCCGACGGCTGGTCCGAGCAAGACCCGGAGGAATGGTGGCGGGCAACGTGCGCCGCCTGCCAATCCGCGGTGAGTCGCCTGGACCCGGGGGGCGCTCGCGGGATCGCGGCCGTCGCGGTAGACTCAACCTCGGGGACGATCGTTCCTGTCGATGGTCACGCCTCTCCCTTGCGACCGGCTCTCATGTACAATGATGTCAGGGCTACCGAGGAAGCCGAGACCGTCGGGATCGCAGGAGAGCAGCTCGCCGGCAAGCTCGGGTACTCCTTCCAGCCTTCGTTCGCCCTCCCAAAGCTTCTCTGGATCCATCGGAACGAGCCCGATGTCTGCTCGCGCACGGCGTGCTTCCTGCACGCAACTGACTTCATCGTCAGCAAGCTCTCGGGCGGCGCCTTCGTGAGCGACACCTCCAACGCCCTCAAAACCGGGTATGATCTCATCGACGGCGAATGGCCGCCGTTCATCGAGGACAGCCTCGGCATCCGACTCAGCCGGCTCCCGAAGGTCGTGACGCCGGGCCAGCCAGTAGGCCAGGTCAGCGCTGAGGCCGCCGATCAGACCGGCCTTCCCGCTGGCGGCAAGATTGTTGCGGGCTGCACGGATGGGACGGCAGCCTTCATCGCGTCCGGAGCGGCGCGGCCGGGGGACCTCAACAGCAACCTCGGGACGACGCTCGTCGTGCGGGCCGTTTCGGAGCGCCTGGTGCGAGACCCGGCGGGGCGCATCTACTCGCACTTGCACCCCGATGGTTGGTGGTTGCCGGGGGGCGCCAGCAGCAGCGGCGGCGAGATTGTGCTGGCGACCTTTGGCGAACGCGTCGGGACGCTCGAACGTGATGTGCCCGAACGCCTGCCGACCGATCTCCTGGTGTATCCGCTGGCCAGGACGGGCGAGCGCCTGCCCTTCGTGGACGCCGAAGCGGCTGGGTTCACGGTGGGACAGCCGGCATCCGATGCCGAACACCTGGCCGGCATGCTGGAGGGCGTCGGCTACCTGGAGCGCTGGATTCTCGAGTTGCTGGAGGAACTCGGTGCCGGAAGAGCGGAACGGGTCTACGTAACTGGCGGCGCAGCGAAAAGCCCGATCTGGCTGTCGGTGCGTGCCAGCATACTGGGCCTTCCGCTTCACCGGCCGGTGACCGCCGAATCGGCCTTCGGCGCCGCTATCCTGGCGGCTTCAGGGGCTCTCGGCGGCGTGACCGTGGCGACGGAAGCGATGGTCCGGCCGGACATCACGGTCGATCCCGACGCAGCTCTTGTTGCGGGCTACCACGACAGGTATGCGCGCTTCCGGGAAGCCTGCGCCGAGCGAGGGTACGGCAGCTAGCCCCCATAATTCACGATGCAGTGTGGTCCGAGCCCCCAACAGCAGCGGGGAGGCCGTTGCCGA
>CBFDAZ010000266.1:0-7114 GCA_965602825.1 uncultured bacterium | reverse complement strand
GGCAGGCCCGCATGCAGCTCGCCGCTCTCCGGACCGAGCACGCGCAGTTCGAGACCGAACGGGAGGAACTGGAGCAGCGGGGGGCGGAGATCGCCGGCCAGCAAGCGCGGGTGCCGCCGCTCGTCAGCGAAGGCAAGCTCCCCCTGATGTACGCGGAGGCTGCCAGAGACGAGGCCGAAGAGACAGTGGCCGCAATGAACGAGCTCTTCGATCGGGCCCTGGCACGGCGTGCGGAGCTGGTGGCGGCGCGGACGCGGTACCGGTCAGAGCTGGCAGAGGCCAGATCGAGTGCGCGGGCACTTCAGGGAGATGAACTGAGGAAGGCGTGGCCCGCGGCACTGGGGGTGCTGCAGGACCGGCTGGACATCACGTCTGATGTGGTCACGCTGCTCGACCAGATCATCACCAAGACCGTGGAGGTCAGTGAGGCCGGCGCGCAGCTATCGCTGGATCTGAACCGGGCGATCCGTCTGAGTCTGCCCCGCCGTCTGCTGGCTCGCACGGCCGCTCCGCTGAGTTCGGAGTCATTTGACCAGATCAAGGACGAAGTGGCTGCGCTCGGGGAGAGCGCGGCCCAGACGTTCCGCGATGCCCGCAGCGCCGTGGGCCGAGTGAACCCGTGGATCGCGGCGATCCTCACGCTGTTGCTGGTCGCGCTTGCCGTGGCGCTGTGGTGGGAGATAGCCCGGCTGCCCGACCACCTCGTGCCGACACCCGACGGGGACGGTGACCCGCAACGGAGCAGCCTCCGCCGAGCCCTGCGCCTGCTGGTGCCGGCAGCGAGAGCCCTGGTGCTGACCGCCCTGTGGGCAACGCTGACCAGGGCCTGGGGGCTACCTGACGGGTGGTGGCTTGCGGGATTGTACCTTCTCGGTGCCTGGACCGGGTATTTCGTGTTCAACTTCGTGCTGCGGGAGTTGTTCGCGCCGCGACACGCGGAGTTCCGCCTGGTCAATCTGCGGCAGGAGGCGGCGCAGAACCTCTGCCGGCTGCTGCGGGCACTGGCCCGCTACACGGTCGTCGTGCTCCCGCCGATCGGGCTACTCAGTGGTCTTGAGCAACCGCCCGGCGAGTCGATCCGTGCGCTCCAAGTGATTTGCGGCGCGGGGCTGCTGCTCGTCGGTGCCTGCATAATCCGGCAGGCTGGTGGCCTTGGCTCAGTGCTACCGCGGCCGGAGACGCCTCAGAAGACAGCTCTTCAGCAAGCCGGAGAGATCCTGCTGCCACTCGGCGCGGTCGGCGTTCTGGGCGGCGTGATCGCGGCAGCCGGCGGCTACTCCAACCTGTCGAGCTACCTCAGCCGCAGCCTGAGCCTTGAACTCCTGGTGCTCATGCCGGCCGTGTTCGTATACAACCTGGCGCTGTCACCCGTCGACGACGATTCGCGATGGAGGCTGTACGGCCGGTGGGTTCTGTGGGCGGTCGTCATACTGGCGCAGATACCCATCTGGCGGCTGCACACCTTCCACGCTACCTACGCCTTCGATCTGCTGAAGCGCTCGATCATCACCGTGGAGGGTGCTGAAGTCACCGGTCTAACGGTCACGAAGGGCCTGGTCTTCATCCTCATCGCGTATCTCATCGCGCGCTTCGTGCGGTCACACCTGCAGACCTGGAGCTACCTCAAGCAACGCTTCCAGACCGGCGTGGCTTACGCTATGTCGAACCTTGCCTTCTACCTGATCCTGGCGGCGGGCATTGTGTGGGGGATCCTGGCCTCCGGCTTCCAGTTGAGCGTGCTGACCGTGTTTGCGGGGATGGCCGGGATCGGGCTTGGTTTCGGGCTGCAGAACATCGTCAGCAACTTCTTCAGCGGGCTTATACTCCTGCTGGAACGGCCGGTGGCCGTGGGGGATTTCGTGGACGTCAGCGGGCTGCAGGGCCACATAACCGCGATCAATCTGCGCAGCACGACCATCCGGACCCGGGACAACAACGTCGTGCTCGTGCCGAACTCGGACCTGGCGGCATCGATTGTCACCAACCTCACCATCAGTGACCCGAAGGTCAGGGTGACCATCAACATCGGCGTGTCCTACAACAGCGACCTTGCCCTCGTACGGGACATCCTCCGGCGAGCGGCGCACGAGAACGAGAACGTACTGGAGGACCCTGAGCCCCGAATCTACCTGATGGACTTCGGCTCCAGTTCGGTGGACTTCGTGCTCTATGCCTGGGTGAAGGACGCTGAGACCGGCATCTTCACCGGTCCCGAATTGCGCCTGCAGATCTGGGATGCCTTCAAGGAGCAGAACGTCGAGATTCCCTTCCCGCAGACAGATCTGCACATCAGGTCCTCTGATGTCGCCCTCCCCAATCCAGGCGAAAAGCCCCACAACACAGAGCCTGGGGCCAGCTAGCTTGCACTCGCGTCTGCAAGCGCAGGGTCAACCCCTCCCTACCCTCAGGTGTCAACAGAACCAGACGGGCTGTTCGGCCGACAGAAGGTCACGAGTGGATCGGGACCGGCTGTGGGCGCAATGTCTTACTGCCCGCCAAAGGGAGGGGAAAGATGAGAGGGCCTGTTCGTCCTGTCACGCTGGCGATGCTCTGTATCCTGGTCTTGGCGTTGGCCGTTGCCTGCTACCCGCAAGAGGCTGAACGTGAGGATGCCGTCATCCTGGGATATGTGGACGACACCGCCGAAGGGTGTCGCAGTCTGGGCGCCTCAGGACATGCCATTCGCCTTACCCGGCCGGACGACGTCCCATTCGTCGAGGCGGTGCACGTCTTCTGCGCGCGCTATGGGCTGCCGGAGGCGCCGCAACGGAGGTTCCACGTCTGCCTTATCGACGAGGCCGATACGGTCATCTGCGATCTACCTTTCGCTTACGGCGAGGTCGAGCGAGGCGGGACCGACGATCTGAAGTGGCACGTGCTCAAGACCCCGGCCGTCGAGGTTCCCGAGGACTTCAAGGTCGCTCTGTCGTTTGAGCCGGGACGGACCAGCGGCGTGTATGTCGGATACGACGAGAGTGTCGGCGAGGCGCACTCCTACACCGGCCTGCCCGACGATGGCTTCAAGCTGGTCGATAAGGTGTACGACTGGATGGTCCGGGTCACGCTTGTGCCCACGCCCAGTGAGGGCGTTGAGGTGAAGCGGCTGGCGGACCGGGAGCTTCCCGGCGAAACGGCGAAGCCCGAGGGCTGTGTGGAGCTGAACTGGGACGATGGTGAGTCGGACGACATGCAGAGCTACGGGGGAGCCGGTCCGCGCATCGTCTTCAAGCTGAGTGAGCTGCTCCCTGAGGAGGTGCAGGAGGAGGACCTTGCGGTCTACGGCGTGCGCATCTACGGCAGCCGGTACGGCGGGGGCTTCGACCCCGAGACAACGATGGTACAAGTCAGCTTCCTGGATGCCGTCCAGGAGGTCTACGGGACGGAGAAGATTCCCTACTCGGCGTTCAGCCACAAGCCGAAGTGGGTGGATGTTGTGTTCGAGGAGCCGGTGCCGATCGAGTCGCAAGGCGACGACATGCTTGACGTCGCTCTGGACCCGGAGGCGCATCAAACCAAGGGGATCTTCTTCCACTACAACAAGGACCCGATGGAGTCGCACTCGTCAGCGGGACGAGTCGGCGGGAACTTCAAGGATACCGCGGATCGCGAGTGGATGATTCGCGCCTGGGTGGGGCCGGCGAAGTAGAGCCGAGCATGTGGTCCAGACTGCCGTGAACGCGGGGGCCGGATGCCGGATTGCCGCCCGAGGAGTGCCTCGGGCGGCCGCGCGTTGACAGACAGAGCACCGGGGCAGTACCTGCAGGGCCAAGAGAGACCAAGGCGTCGGAGTTGGCGCTCCGACCCACGGAACGACGGTGGCCCCACGTTACTCCCTGACAGTCGTCTCAACGCATCTACCCCAATCCCCTTCACCCCCTGGCCAGCAACAAGGACCTTGACGGGTCCTGCGCCAATACCCCATTAGCCTGTCTTGCCTGCTGGAGTGAGAGACCGACATGCTCGCGCAAGCCCGAGGCGGGCTTCGGCCCGTACAGGCGCTGAATGCCGCCTTCGTGGTCACCACATTGTGCGTGGCCGCCAGCGCGGTCACGCAGGGAGCCGCCGAGGAGGGACGGAGTGAGATGGATACCCCGGCATTTGCGGTGCGGGAGCTCTACGCTCCCGCTCACTTTGGCAACAGTTACGAGGTGATGGGCGAGCGAGAGATGCGTGAACTGCTGGCCGAAGCGGCCCATTGGGGTTTCAACCGCTATGGCGATTGGTTTGACACAATCGACTGCTCGGACCCGTTCTCCGATCCACATCACAACCTGGCTCACGCTCTCTGGGAGCGGAAGAAAGCCAACTTCCGGTCGGCTCAGTCGCTGGGGCTCGCCTGCGACTTGATCATCACGCCCAACCACGTCTATGCCGACCAATGCTCGCCCGATCTTCTGGCCACAAAGGCATCGCGCATCTTCGGCCAGTTGATCTGCCCCTCGAAGCCCAAGGCCCGGGAGATCATCCTGCGCAACTATGAGAACCTGTTTGCGGACCTGGCCAAAGCCGGCGTCTGCCTGTCAGGGATCTGCCCCGGCCCGTACGACTACGGTGGCTGCGCTTGCGATGACTGCAAGCCGTGGATCCTGACGTTCGCGCAGTTGATGCGGGAGATCTACGAGATCGGCGAGCGCTACCACCCCGGCCTGGAGGCACACTTCGTCGGCTGGTGGTGGAGCGACGAGGAGCATCGGCTGTTCGCCGAATGGGCCGACCGCGAGGCGCCGGGTTGGGTGAAGAGCCTCTACCTGCACATTCCCTACGGCGCGACCGATGTCTCGGATGTGCCGCTGCCGGCGGGCTGTGAGCGCCGAGCCTTCGTCCATATTGGCTACGCCGAAGATGCCACGCCGCGCGATGTGTACGGGCATCTGGGGCCCGTGATTGCGGCCGAAAGACTGGCCCGCACCGTCGCCGATCTTCGGGCCCACGGTTGCACGGGCTGGATGGCCTACTCCGAAGGAGTGTCTGACGATGTCAACAAGGCACTCCTCGCCGGCATGAGCGCGGGCCGGTTGGGGGACGCCGATGGTGTCCTCGCAGCCTACGCCGAGCGCTACTTCGACGCCGATGCGCAAGCAGCCAAGCAATGGGCCCAGTGGCTGAAGTCATGGGGGCGACCGTTCGCGGTGGATGTCGAGGAGGCGGCGCCGACGCTCGTGCGCCTGGTTCAGTTGTCCCCGGAGAGCCTCTGGCGGCTGCGCCAGTGGGAGGCGAAGGTTGAGCTGGTGCGCCTGCACCATGGGATCGGTGAAGGGGATGAGTGGACCGCCGAGCGGCTGGCGACGGTGGAGGACTTCTGGGCGGCCCAGGAGAGGCTGCAGCGGGACATCTGGGGTCTCGGCCCGGTTCGACATGTGCTGGCGCGCCGGTTCACGCCGCTGCCGTGGTACAAGGGCTGGGCGACGTACCAGGCGGAGCATGCCCAGGAACTGGGGGCCGAGCAGTAGGGGCATCAGGCTGTCGGGGCGGCGAGGCCCCGGGGAACGTCTGCAGCCGGGCGCCTGTTGAATGACTTGCGGCTTGGGGCACCCGTCGCGGGTGCCCACATACAGCAGCGGACGCCGCTGAGGGTCGGCGAACGCCGTGAAGCACCCCCTTCTCCTGCTTTCCGCGCAGGCGGCCATCATCGTGGGCGTCGGCAGCACATTAGGCCTGCTGGCGAACGCCGTGCACCCAATGGGCTTGCCCCTGCTGCTTGGTGAAGTGCCGCGGCCAAGCGTCCCCGTCTGGGTCTACCGACGGGTTGACAATGTCACGCCTGTCGAAGCCCACGACATATGGCAAGCTCAGTCGGCGACCTTCATCGACACTCGGAACGCTGACGACTACGCCGAGGGCCACGTCCCCGGTAGTATCTGCCTCCCGCATCACGACTTCTCGAACACCTACCCGCAGGTCCGCGACCAGCTCCCCAAGACGGACCGATACTTACTCTACTGCTACGGCAGCCACTGCGGGCTGGCCATGAGAGTCGCCAAACGCTTGCTGCGAGACGGTTACGACAACCTGATCGTGCTCCGGGCGGGCATCGAGGGTTGGGAGGCCGCCGGCTACGAGATGACGTCGCCGGCGGATGCGGACGACGCCGCAGGGGAGGACCCGGAGGCATGACGACGGAGCGGGCCACGCAGCGTCCGTTGCGAGGATGGCTGGTTCTGGCTCTGCGTCTCATCGTCGGAGTCGTGTTCATCTATGCCAGCATCGACAAGATCATCCATCCCGACCGATTCGCCGAGATCGTCTGGGACTTCGACCTGCTGCCACGTAGTCTGGTCAACCCGTTCTCTGTCTGCCTGCCGTGGATCGAGCTGGTGATGGGGATCGCGTTGGTGGTGGGCCTCTGGGTGCCCGGCGGGGCGCTGCTGGCCACCGGGATGACGGTGATGTTCATGATGGCCGTCGGACACGCATTGTCGCAGGGTGCCGAGGACTTCCACTGCGGGTGCTTCAGTACCGTCCAGGAGGGGCCTGAGGAGGCCTGGGGCGTTCTGTGGCGTGATGCGCTACTCCTGGTGGCAACCGTGCTGCTCTTCTGTCTGAGCTTCGCCAGCGGACCCTCACCCCCTAACTCACAAGACAGAGCGACCCGTTGACCCCAGCTTTTCTCGCGTACGTTGAAGGATGTTGCGCGGGTGAGCAGCGAATCGTGCGCCGTGACGGCACCAACTGCGGGCGTGGAGCATCCGCGCCCGTCGTTCTGACTGGAGGGCACCGATGAGACATAGCGCCATAGCACTCTCCCTTCTCTGTCCCCTTCTCCCAGCCGCGCCTGGCATCGCTCAGGAAAACGAAGGCTTCGTTCCGCTCTTCAATGGCGAGAACCTGGAGGGCTGGAAAGGCGGCAACTACCTGGTCGAGGATGGCATGCTCGTGTGTCCGGCAAAGGGCGGCGGCTTTGTCCGGACGGAGCAGGAGTACGCCGACTTCATCTTCCGCTTCGAGTTCCGTCTGCCGCCCGGAGGCAACAACGGCGCCGCGATCCGCACACCCGAGGGCGGCCATCCGTCGCGAGATGGGATGGAGATCCAGATCCTCGATGACTACGCCGAACGATACGCGAAGCTCAGCCCGGCCCAGTTCCACGGCTCCATCTACGGCGTCGTTCCGGCGA
>CBFDAZ010000265.1:0-7133 GCA_965602825.1 uncultured bacterium | reverse complement strand
GCCGACTCATGGCCATTGCGACGTTCTATCTTACTGTCTCTGAGAGCAAGCGGCTGATCGCCAAGGGCATCCCGCAACTGCCCTGCGTGCAGCAAGCCAGGGAGAAGGGCATCATTGCCGTCTGCAAGGGGACGACGAACGCGTACGTGCTGGAGGAGCTACTCGGGCACCCGGTAGAGAAGACGGGGTATGTGCTGGGCGCCACGATCCCCGCCAAGGGCGCCCCGCGGGCGATGCTGCTACCCGCCTCCATCCCGGAGGTTGTGCTCAAGGATGGTCAGGTCGCTGAGGGCGTGACGCTCCAGGATGCCGTCAAGGAGATGGGTCCGGCTGACGTCGCCATCAAGGGCGCCAACGCCCTGGATCGTGCCACAGGCACTGCCGGCGTCCTCATCGGGCACCCCGAGGGCGGCACTATGGGCACCCTCATGGGCCGGATCCACGGCAAGAAGATCAACCTGGTGATCCCTGTCGGATTGGAGAAGCAGGTGGCCTCCGATCTGCCGACCGCGGAGGCGGCGCTCCTGGCCTCTGCTGCCGGAGTGCCTACCGGCCCTTCGCTGTGGGTCATGCACGGGCAGATCGTCAGCGAGATCGAGGCGCTCAAGCTCCTCACCGGGGTCCAGGCCATGCAGATTGCGGCCGGCGGCATCGGCGGTGCGGAGGGTGCGGTGTGGCTGATGGTCGAGGGCACCGACGAGCAGGTCAGCAAGGCCCTCGAAGTGGTGGAGGACGTACAGGGAGAGCCGCCGTTTGCGCCGCCGCCGCAGTGAGGAAGACGCGATGGAGCGCGAGGCGCTGTACTGGTCAGCGGAAGACGACCGAATCAGGTGCCGGCTCTGCCCGCACAACTGCCTGATCGCCGAGGGCAAGAGGGGCATCTGCACCGTGCGGGAGAACCGCGCCGGTCGCCTGGTGCCGCTGACCTACGGGCGGGTCAGTTCGCTCCATCTTGACCCGATCGAGAAGAAGCCACTGTACCATTTCCACCCGGGGACGATGATCCTGTCCATTGGGTCCTGGGGCTGCAATCTGAGCTGTGATTTCTGCCAGAACTGGCAGATCTCCACGGGTGAGGTGCCGACCCGCGAGCTCTCTCCGGAGGAGACGGTGCGGCTGGCCTCGTCCGGAAGAGGCGGGGATCAGAGCATCGGCATCGCCTATACGTACAACGAGCCTATGATCTGGTACGAGTACGTGCTCGATACATCGAAGCTCGCCCACGAACAGGGCCTCAAGAACGTGCTCGTAACGAACGGGGAGATCGAGGAGGCACCGCTGACAGAGCTTCTGCCGCATGTGGACGCGATGAACGTCGATATCAAGGCCATGTCAAGCGACTTCTATCGTCACCTCTGCAGCGGCAAGGAGGGGCCGCCGCGTCGGACCGTTGAACTGGCTTTCGGGCAGTGCCATGTGGAGGTAACGAACCTGCTCATCCCCGGGGAGAACGACGCTCCCGAGCAGCTCCGGGCCCTCGTTGACTGGCTTGCGGGGGTAAGTGACCGGATCCCCATCCATTTCTCCCGCTACCACCCGGCCCACCACAGAACGACCCCGGCGACGCCGATGGCGTCGCTCGAACGGGCCTGGGAGATTGCTCGCGAGAAGCTCAAGTACGTCTATGTGGGGAACGCGCACCTGCCGGGCGCAACCGACACGTGCTGCCCAGAATGCGGTGCGGTCGTCATTGGGCGTGGTGGGTTCTGGGGCGCCGATCTCCACCTGGAAGATAGCAAGTGCGGCCAATGTGGCGGGGAGGTGGACGTTGTCACGTGACATGGACCCGCCCGAGGGCGGGCAGCCGAGGCGCGGAACCGGGGTCTCCCGGGCGCTCGAGCTTGGCCGTATCCTCAGGCGATACGGCTTCGCGTGGTTCTTGCACCAAAGCGGCCTGGGCGAATGGGTCCCCGGGCGTCGCAGGCGCGCTGCCGCGGCCGGCCTACCGGCGCACGTGGCGTTCCGTCGAGCCCTCGAAGAGCTTGGGCCGACCGCCGTCAAGTTTGGGCAGGCCCTCAGCACACGGGCGGACGTGCTTCCGTCGGAGTGGGTGTCGGAGCTTCGCCAGTTGCAGGACCAGGTCGCCCCGATCAGCTTCGACGAGGTGCGGGCCGTCGTCGAAGAGGAATTCGGTGCACGCCTCGAGGAGCTGTTTGGGTCCTTCGAGCGCAAGCCCATCGCATGCGCCTCGATCGCGCAAGTCCATTTCGCCGTCTTGCCCACCGGCGAACAGGTCGCCGTCAAAGTCCAGCGGCCCGGGATCCGCCGGGTGATCGACCGGGACCTCGCGGTGCTCACTCAACTCGCGAGGATGGCTGAGCCTCGGTTCTCCTGGGCGGCCGAGCACCGGGTCGCGACGTTGGCGGGGGAGTTCGCCCGCAACCTGCGCGGAGAGCTCAACTTCGACCTGGAGGCCCGCAACACGAAGCTCCTGGGCTCGAATCTGACCGACGATCCGCGGGCCTCAACGCCCACGATCCACGACCGCCTGTCGGGCGCCCGCGTGCTCACCAGCGAGCGGGTGACGGGCTACAAGCCGTCTGATATCGAGGCACTCGATGCCGCTGGCGTGGACCGACCGACCGCAGCCCGGAACCTGGCGGGCATTGTGGTGAAGCAGATCCTGCGGGATGGCTGCTTCCACGCCGATCCCCACGGCGGAAACGTGCTCATCGGGCAGGGCGGCCGCATCTTCTTCCTGGACTGCGGGAACATTGCCTTCGTGCCCCCGCATGTCCGCGACGAGCTGGTACACCTGCTGTTTGCGCTCCTGGAGGGCGACGCCGAGGAGGTCACGGCGCACATCACCGGAATCGGCGTGACGACCGGCGGGACGGACATGACGGCCCTCAGGGCCGACATCAGCCGGCATGTGATCAGTTTCCATTCCCTGAGTACCTCGGATGTATCCATCGGCGAGACGTTGGAGGAGACGCTGCACCTGATCTTCCGCCATCACATCAAGATGCCGCCGGTGTTCGCGCAGATCATCAGGACCTTGGTGCTGACCGACGCGGAATGCCGCGCCCTGGACAGCCACTTCGACTTCCGCGAGGCCGTCAGAACGGTGGTCCTGGACATCCTCAGACGCGTGACTCGTCCGCGCGAGGCCGCACTCGAAGTGTACCGGGTCGCCCGGCAGGTCCACGAATACGCTATGACGCTGCCGCGACAGGTCTCCGACCTGGTCCGCAAGGCGGACGCGGGGGAACTCAAGGTGCGCGTCGAGTACGATGACCTTGACCGCCCGATGCATCGGCTCGACGTGATGTTCAATCGCCTGGCCTTCAGTATCGTCATCGCCGCCATGATCCTGGCCCCGGCGTTGTGGATGCAGGTAGATGTCGAGACGGGGTGGCCGGTCTGGCACCCCGCCAACGTGCTGCTGGTGATCGGGTTCACCCTGGGGCTGTGGTTGCTGGCCTCGATCATCCGGTCCGGGAGGTTGTAGCCAAACCAATGCGGGCCGATCCCCCGGTGATACTCGCCTCCGCATCGCCTCGGCGGCGGGACCTCCTGAGGCAGGTGGGCCTGGAGTTCGGCATTCAGCCCGCGGACGAGGCGGAGGCAAAGGCCGAACCAGGCGCTAGCCCGACCGAGCACGCCCGGCAGAGCGCCGAGGCGAAAGCGCTCGCGGTCTCGCGGCACCAACCGGAAGCGCTGGTCCTGGGGGCGGACACGGTGGTGGCCCTCAAGGGCCGGGTCCTGGGCAAGCCGGAGAACGCCGCTGAAGCCTGCTCGATGCTACAGACGCTCAGTGGCGAGACGCACGAGGTCCATACCGGAGTGAGTGTCGCCTACGGGGGCCGGGCTCTGCTGACCGAACTTGAGACAACACAGGTGACCTTCCGCACGCTGTCGGACGCGGACATTGAGGGGTACGTGGCCACCGGCGAGCCCATGGACAAGGCCGGCGCGTACGGCATCCAGGGGCAGGGGGCCCTCCTGGTGGAGAAGGTCAATGGCTGTTACTTCAACGTTGTCGGCCTGCCCCTCAGCCGCGCCTGGCAGATGCTGACGAGAGCCAGAGAGATCATCAACACGAGCGCCGGGGATCAGGAGTGTTAGGCAGACGCCGCATTGGCCGTCGACATAGTCCGCCGTGGAGCAGGTTGTTTGCTCGGCTCGGCCGCAACATGGGCATCGACCTGGGCACGGCCAACACGCTCGTGCATGTCGGTGGCAGGGGCATCCTCATCTGGGAGCCATCCGTCGTGGCCATCGACCGCGAGAGCAACGATGTGCTGGCTGTCGGTGCGGACGCCAAGCGAATGGTGGGCCGAACCCCCGGGGCCATCTCGGCCGTTCGTCCCCTCAAGGACGGCGTGATCGCCGACTTCGAGGTCACGGAGGCGATGCTCGCCCACTTCATCGAGAAGGCGCACCGCCGCCGGATCTGGGAGCACCCCCGCGTTGTCGTCGGAGTGCCCTCGGGCATCACCGAGGTCGAGCAGCGTGCCGTGGAGGACGCTGCACGCTCAGCCGGTGCCTGGGAAGCCCTGATCATCGACGAGCCTATGGCCGCGGCCATCGGCGCCGGCATGCCCGTGGCCGAAGCGGTAGGGAGCATGATCGTGGATGTCGGTGGAGGAACGACCGAGGTCGCGGTGATCTCCCTGGGCGGAATCTGCACCCAGGGCTCGATGCGGATTGCCGGCGACGAGATCGATGAGGCCATCCAGAACTACGTGCGCTACGATCACAAGCTGTTTATCGGTGAGACGACTTCGGAGAGAATCAAGACCGAGATCGGGTCCGCGTATCCCACACACGACGAGTCCTCCATCAACATCCGCGGCAAGGACCTGGTGACAGGACTCCCGAAGGGGATAACGTTGACCTCCGGCGAGGTCCGGGAAGCCACTCGGGAGCCGGTCATGGCGATCGTGGAACTGGTGAAAGAGACGCTCGATGCGACGCCTCCTGAGCTGGCTGCGGACATCATGAACCGGGGCATCGTACTGGCGGGTGGCGGCGCATTGCTGCGCGGCCTCGATCAGCTCGTTGCCGCCGAGACCGGTATTCCGGTCTACGTCGCCGAGGACCCCATGACGTGTGTGGTGATGGGTGCAGCCAAGTACATCGAGGAGATGGGTCGCCACGAGCAGTAGCCGGCGACTGTCTCGCACCCCAGGCGCCCTGACGCCGGGCCTCCGAGCCTCCGAGAGGGAGGTGATGCGCCATGCGCCGGCGCCCCTTCTACCAGCAGACTCAGTGGCGGCTGATTGCCGCTCTCGTCGTCATTGCCGTGGTCCTGACCGTGTGGCACCGGCGCGCGGACGCTGCTGGCCGCCTCAGTCTCCCGGATCGGGCTGCACGGGCCCTGCTGATGCCCGTCCAGTACTCGTTCACTGTTGTGTGGGACGAGACCTCCGGTGCCGCTTCCGGCTTGCTTCACAGCCGGCAACTGACCGAGGAGAACCGGCGGCTCAAAGAGCAGTGTGCACGGCTCGAGGCAACGCTCGTACAGCGGCAAATCGAGTCCCTCGATTACCGGGACATGCGGGCCCAGTTGGGTTTGCGCTTCGAGGACCGACCCGAGGGCGTGCGGGCGCGCGTCGTGGGCTGGTCAGGTCGGCAGTCGGTCAGGCGGACCATCGACATCGTCGCCGGGGCCGGGCGGGAGATCCGGAAGAACGACATTGTGCGCACCTACACCGGCCTCGTCGGTCGCGTGGAGAGCGCCGACGGCAGCTGGGCGGAAGTGGCGACCTTGCTCGATCCGGAGACGGGGGTTGCCGTGGTGGTCAAGCCCTCCAACGCAACTGGTGCCATCCACGGCCCGGATCCGGGCAGCCTGGACCCTGATCTCCTGCGGCTGGTCCACTTGGACCCCAAAGCTTACATCGCTCAGGGAGACAAGGTGTTCACCTCTGCCATCGGCCAGATGTACCCGCCGGGCATCCAGATCGGCCAGGTAGAGGAAGTCCTGGGCAGGCCGGGACCGGGCCAGCCCAAGACCGCGCTCGTGAGACCCTACGTGGACTTCGAGAACCTCAACTATGTCATCGTTGTCCGGCCGGAGTAACCGAGAGCAGCATGGCCGTGTGGTCTTCGTTGTCTGCGGGTGCCCCATCCGGGCCCCGTCTGCCCAGTCGATGGATCGGCAGACGTGGTCGTCGTATGTCTCGAGACTGGAGCATGCCCGTTGACTCCCGCCATCGCCCATGCCGTGGCGATCATCCTTGCCGCCGCGCTCCAGCGGGCGTGGCCCGCCCCTCTGAGAGTGGCGGATGTGGGGCCCGACCTCGCGCTGGTACTTGTGGCCTGCATCGGCATCACTCGGGGCCCGGTGGCCGGCTGCGCGGCTGGCCTGCTGGGCGGCTTCCTCGTGGCGGCGGCGACCGGGACGGGAGCCTACGGTGCCGTGCTCGTCAGCCACATGGCTGTCGGCTTCCTGACGGGGCAGGCACGGGGCCGGCTGTTCGTGGACCACGTCATTGCGGCCCTCGTGGTCGTTCTGCTCGCAACGGTCCTGGGGGCCTTCATACACCTCGTGGTCAGTCCGCCGTCGCAGTTCATGCCGTGGCTCGCGGGAGCCGTCATCGGAGTCGTCTACAACACGCTCATCTCGCCCATGGCCTACCTGTACGCCCGGGCCGTCAACCTGCGGTGGCCCAAGAGCACTGAAGCCTAGCCGCCCGCTGCATCGCTGGAGGGAAAGCGCGCCAATGGAAGTCATCGGGATGATCCCTGCGCGGTACGCCTCGTCGCGGTTCAACGGCAAGGTGCTGGTGGAGATTGCCGGCAAGCCGATGGTACAACACGTCTACGAGCGGGCGTGTCGGGCCAAGACCCTGGGCCGAGTCATCGTGGCGACCGACGATGAACGCGTGGCCGCGGCGGGCCGTGGTTTCGGGGCCGAGGTCGCGATGACCTCACCCGAGCACGCTTCCGGGACCGATCGACTGGCCGAAGTCGCCCGAGACCTGGCGTGCGACGTGGTCGTCAACATCCAGGGCGACGAGCCGCTCATCGAGCCCTCCATCATCGACCGGGCGGTCGAGCCGCTCCTGCAGGACGCCGCAGTGCGCATGGCCACCCTCGCCACACGCATCTCGGGCCCCGAAGAGCATCAGGACCCCAGCGCGGTGAAGGTCGTCTGCGATGCCAAGGGAGACGCGCTGTACTTC
>CBFDAZ010000264.1:0-7156 GCA_965602825.1 uncultured bacterium | reverse complement strand
GGGGTTGTTGTGGGTGGTGCGGGACTTGGGGTTGGGACGGGGGTGCGCCCCCGCCGCGGCTGCCGGTTTGACGGTCGGGGGGCTGGCCCCCGCACCCCGCTGGGGCTGCGAGCCCCAGACCCCGAATCCGGCCTGGATTCCGCGCCGGCCTGCGGCCTGGCGCGGAATCCATGCGGAGCGCCGAACGGCAAGTGAGGGCGGGGGCTTGTGCTCTGTCTCCGGGGCAACGGGCCCAAGCCGATCGGGAGGGAGACGGGCAATGAGGACTTCAGCAGTCGCCGTCGTCATGGTGTGCACCGTAGCCGCCTTAGTCGGTACCAGGTCAGCTGCGGGACAGGAGGCCGGTGCCATGCGACCACAGATACGCGTCGGGATCGAGGCTGGCGATCTGCGCGGGAACGATCACCGCGTGCTGCAGGCCGCCGTGGACTACATCGCCCGACTGGGCGGGGGAACGGTGCACATTGGGCCTGGCGTGTGGCTCCTCCGCGACTCGGTCCGGCTGCAGAGCGGCATCACACTGCGCGGCAGCGGGCCCGAGACGATCCTCCGCAAGGCGCCGGGCGGCACGTCCGCGCTGGCGGAGGACGGCGATTACGGCGATGTGCGGGTTCTCCCGGCCGGCCCGGAAGGGTTCGAGGTGGGAGACGGCGTGACGGTCCGCAGTAACCGCCAGAGCGGCTTCCACAGCACCGTGGCGACGGTGATCCGCAAAGATGCGGACGGGGCTCTCATCCTCGACGGCATCCTGAACTCCGACTTCATGGTGGCACACGAGGCGACCGTCTCCCGCGCCTGTCCACTGATCCGCGGAGTGGACCTCCACGATGTCGGGGTGTACGACCTGGTGTTGGATGGCAACCGGGAGAACTGCCCGCGCGAGGACTCCTGCCGTGGTGGCGCCCTGAACCTGCTGAGGGTCGCCACGGTGTCGATCGGCAAGGTGACCTTCCGGAATACCAATGGCGACGGCCTCTCTTACCAGAACTCCCCGGATGTCACGGTTGAGGACTGCGTTTTCGAGGACAACGTGGGTGGGGGCTGCCATCCGGGGTCGGGCTCGGCGCGACCCGTTGTGCGGCGGTGCGTGATGCGGAGGAACGGGGGCTGCGGGATGTTCGTCTGCTGGCGGGTGAGGAACGGATTGTTCGAGGACAACGTCCTCGAGGACAACCAGCAGATGGGCATCTCGATCGGCCACAAGGACACCGACAACCGCTTTCTCCGCAACCAGATCCGGCGGAATGGCGGGTCGGGCGTCTACTTCCGCAACGAGGCTGAGCACGCCGGTGGTCATCGCTGCACCATCGAGGAGTGCGTCATCGAGGACAACGGCACCGCCGGCCCGCACGGCGATCAGCCGCCTGCGGGGATCCGGATCGATGGTCATACCAACGATACGGTGATCCGCACCAACACCATCAGGGACACCCGCGCGGACGGCAAGACCCAGGTCCACGGCGTACTCATCAATTCGGATGCGGGGGAAGTGACGCTCGACGGCAATAAGCTGGAGGGCAACGCCGAGGGCGACGTGCTGGACTTGCGGGCGAAGTGAGGGGGTGCCGCTACAACCGGGACCGGCCGGGCGCGGTGAACCGCGCCCCTACTTGCCGTGGCGTGTGCAACGGAGGGCACCATGTCTGTAGTCCTGGCCGCATCGGCTGCAGTGCTGGTGATCGCGGCTGGCCTTGCCGCGCAGGACCTCAAGCCACCGGAAGAGAGCTTGGTCCTCTGGTTGAGGGCGGATGCAGGGGTCGAGGTTGATGGCGAACGAGTGGTCCTGTGGGAGGACCAGTCAGGGGGAGGCCACCATGCAGAAGGCGAGCGAGCGACCGCGCCGGTGCTGACCGAGAACGCGATCAACGATCTGCCCGCCGTCCGCTTCGACGGTGAGCGCAGCCACCTCATCGTTCCGCATCACGATGACCTGAATGCAGGCGATGGGTTCACCGTGTTCTGCGTGTATCGGTTCTCCGACGGGTTCCGCATAGCCCAGAAGAAGAGCGCGGCCGGCGGGCTGAGCCCGGACGCCTGGTTTCTGGCGCCTACGTCGGGGCTGGGCGTGAGTGGGAAGTACGCGGGCGAGTTGCCATTCGCCCGGAACCGAGCGCACCTCCAATCGAACGTGTTCGATGGCGGCGCCGGAACGCTCAAGGTCTACCGGTACGGGGAGCTGCTGACCGAGATGACGGGCCTCGCGCCGCAGGAACCCAATGCCGATCCGGTCTACCTCGGGCAGCGCTACAACCCGGCCGGAACGCAAGGCCACCTCAAGGGCGAGATCGCGGAGTTGCTGATCTACGGTACCGCTCTTCCCGATGGGCCGCGCGGCACCGTCGAAGCATACCTGAGCGCCAAGTACGCGCTCTCGGCTCCCGCCAAACCTACTCTGACCATCACCCGCGTCATCCCCGGGCACCACGAGGTCACCGTTGATTGGCTGAGGCCTGAGTCCGCGCCGGCCCAGGCGGAGCTGCAGTACGAGGTCGCCGTGAAGCTCCCTGAATCATCGTGGGACGCAGCTGCGACCAAGGAGGTCCCCGGCGACCAGACTTCGGCCACGGTCGGAGGGCTGCTGAACCATGCCGAGTACGAGGTCCGGGTGACGGCCGCAGACGCACAGACGAGGGAGCGCGTCGGGGTCAGCGCCGACCGGATCGTGACGCCGGGCCCGGTGCCGGGTGTAGTGATCGACTACCTGCACAAGGATGATCCCGTCTACGCCGACTGCGGGCAGTACATCGGCAGCCCGACGATCGCGAGAATGGGTGACGGGACGCTGGTCGCCGGGCACGATCTCTTTGGACCGGGCACGTCTGACCTCAGCCGCATCTTCCGCTCCGAGGATGGCGGCGAGACGTGGCGGCACGCGGCCGACGTCAGGCCCGCCTTCTGGGGCAAGCTGTTCGTCCACCAGGGGAAGCTGTATCTGCTTGCCTGCCGTACCGAGTACGGCGACGTGTTGCTGCATCACTCGCCGGATGGCGGCACGACCTGGACGGAGCCGGTGATTGTCGCCCCGGGCCGGTACCACAAGGCTCCCGTAGCCACGCTCATCCACGATGGGCGGCTGTGGACATGTGTCGAGCTGCAGACCGGCGGCTGGCCGGCGGGCTTCCAGGCGGTGGCGCTCTCGGTGCCGGTGGACGCCGATCTGATGGACCCCGGCAACTGGACGGTGAGCGGACCTCTCCCCTACGACACGGCCTGGCTGCCCGAAGGCTGGGAGCTTCCGGTCGACAAGCAGGGATTCCTCGAGGGCAACGCGGTCGTCGATCCGGCGGGCAACCTGCTCAACATCCTGCGCTACAACACCACGCCCTACTACGGGAAGGCGATCGTGCTGCGCATCGCCGAGGACGGGAAGAGCCTGAGCTTCGATCGGGTCATCGACTTCTACGGCGGCATGACCAAGTTCACCATCCGCCGCCGTCCCGACACGGGGATCTACTGGTCGCTGGTGAACCGGGTGACGAAGCCGAACGCGGCGGGCATGAGGAGCGTGCTATCGCTCGTCTGGTCTGAAGACCTGAACGAGTGGCATCCGGTCCGCGACATCCTGCGCGATGACCGGGAGACTGCGGTGCGCTACACGGGCTTCCAGTACGTGGACTGGCTGTTCGATGGGCCGGACATCATCGTGGCGTCACGCACCGCCTTCAACGGCGCCCACAACTTCCACGATGCGAACCACCTGACATTCCACCGGGTCAGCGATTTCGCCGAGGCGAGGGCGTGGGAGGCGCCGTGAGCCTCGCGGGCACGCTTCTCTCGGCCACGATTAGTGGGAGGGGAACGGGGCCTTGAACCGGAGGACATGGAGTGTGGTCACGGTGTTCGCGCTGGGTGTCGCGGCGGCCCTTGTCGCGGCGCGTCTGTGGCTGTCCCGCCAGCCAACCGCATCCGGAACCGACGTCCGGCCAAGCCCGGGAGCGACAGGTAGCGACAGACCATCGCCTCCAGGCGGTTCTGCCCACGGCCAAATCTCTGTGCGGTACATCGAAACTGGGCTTGCACTCGAGGCCGAGGGCAAGGACCGAGAGGCCGCGATCCTGTATCGCACCGCGATCGAGATTGACTCGGCATTCGCGATGGCGCACCTCACCAGACTGTTGGGCCTCGGGGACCGAGGCGACCTCGATCACGTAGCCGCTGAGTTCAGCGACTCGATCCCCACGAACGCCGATGCCGCTCGGCGGCACCACGAGGTATCCGCTGCGCTTGGCGACGGACGACTGGATCGGGCCGCAGGGCTGTACAACGATGCCCACGACACGAATCCTGCCTATGCGAAGGCACTTCTGAGCCTGTGGGCGGCGCTTGAGGAGCGAGGGTTACTCGACAAGGCTGCGCTACGATTGGCCGCAGACCTCGCATCGAGTCCTGGCTCTGCCGACACTCATCGTACGCTCGCCGCCGTCATGTACGCTAGAGGGCTCTACACGCAGGCGTGGCGCGAGGTCCAGCTATGCAAGCAGCACGGCGGGACACTCGACCCAGGTTTCCTCGATGCACTAAGGGACAAGAGGCCCGCCCCGGCTCCGTAGCCTCCGCCAGTTCGCCGCGACCGGGGAGGCAACGGCTGTTCCCCCAGGGAACGTCTCCCGACGCTGGCTATCAATGCGCAATCGCATTCCTGCCTCTCCCACGGTGAACCAATCATGAGTAACTTACGTTGGGGCGTTTCCGGGCTCGGCCGTGGCCGGCTGTTCGTCGAGAAGCTGAATGCGCTCGCGGATTGCGAGGTGGTCGCCGTCTGCGATCCCAATGAGCGGGCGCTGGCGGGCTTCGACGGATTGGCCGGCTACACCGGCTACGAGGCGTTCATCAGCCAGAGCAAACTGGATGCTGTGGCCCTGATCGGCCCGGGGCCGACCCACGCGCCGCAGGCCCTGGCGGCGCTTGAGGCCGGCATCCACGTGGTCAGCGAGACGCCGTGCGTCTACTCGCTGGAGGAGGCTGAGGCGGTCGTCGGCGCCGTGCAGCGGTCGGGCTGCAAGTACATGCTGGCCGAGGACTACATCTTCATGGGTTGGGTGGAGCGGCTGAGGGAGCTGGCGGAGGCGGGCGAGCTGGGGGAGATCGTCGCTGGCCACGGCGAGTACACCCACGACTGCCGTGGGATGTTCCTGCTCAGCCCCGAGGGCGGCTACCTGCCGTGG
Source organism: uncultured bacterium (assembly GCA_965602825.1). Taxonomy (GTDB): domain Bacteria; phylum Armatimonadota; class Zipacnadia; order Zipacnadales; family VGFC01; genus CBFDAZ01. The sequence continues at coordinate 1,991 of CBFDAZ010000264.1, read as the reverse complement.
GCGGAGCGCGACGCTCATCCCGATGCGCCGCCGTCGTGGCGCGCGACCGATCTGCCCCCCCTGAAGTACTGCTCCCACACCGTTGGGCCGCTGCTTCACGTGATGCAGGACCGGTGCGTCAAGGCCTCGGGGCTCCACACCGGGTCACGCACGTTCCCCGAGGCCGGGGTCATCGACCTGGAGAGCGCCGTCCTGCAGACCGAGCGCGGGGCCGTGATCACGCTAACGAACGGCTTCGGGGTCGCCCACCCGTTCGCGTTCTTCATCGCGCTGATCGGCACGAAAGGCAGCGTCCGGTGCATCAGCTTCGGTTCGCCCGAAGTCAAAGTCTACACCGACACCGAGGGCGGCGGCTGGCGGGCACTTGAGACGGGATGGAGCGAGCGCCCGGACGGTCGCGATTGGCTGATCGTGATGCTGGAGGAGTTCGTGGGCAGCATTCGGGAAGATACCACGCCGCCCATCGACGTCGTCACCTCGATGGAATTCACGGTGCCCGGCATCTGCGCTCACATGTCGGCCGAGCAGGGCGGCGGCGTGATCGAGGTACCGGACTACGGCAACGGCCGGGCGCGATGAATCGCGCCCCTACGGGGGCTGCCGCATCGACGATCCAACCCCACGGGGGCTGCTGCATCCGCAGTCGAGAGCCCGACTCAAAGCAAGTGAGGTGTCGCAGGATGCCGATGACCGCTGTGTTAGGACTACTGTTGTGCGTGATCTGCCCGGGCCGCGCGGCGGAGCTGCGGGAGGTAGTAGCCCGGCCCGCTTCCGGGGACATTGCCGTCGATGGCGTGCTCTCGGAGGCGGACTGGCAAGCCGACGAATGGAGCTCCGGGTTCACAGTGCTGGATAACCCGGAGGCCCTCGCTTCGCCACAGACGCGTTTCAGGGTGCTTCAGGATGGCGCGGATCTGTACTTCGGCATCCGCCTGGACGAGCCGGAGCCCGCCAAGCTCAAGGCGGATGTTACCGAGCGCGACGGGAAGGTCCACTCAGACGACTGCGTCGAGGTCATGGTCGACCCGACGGGGGAGCGGACTGAGTACTGCCACTTCATCGTCAATAGCCTGGGCACGCTCTACGACGCGCAACTAAGGCAGAGCGGCCATGTGCGGACGGTGGAGTGGAGCTGCGACGCAGAGGCGGCGGCCAAGGTCGGCGAGGGCGAATGGACCGTCGAGCTGCGCATTCCCGTCGTGGAGCTCGGGCTGACCGCGGCCTCGGTTGGCGATTGGGCCGTGAACGTGGCGAGGGAGCGCCGCGTTGCGGGCCAGGAGCTGTCCACCTTCGCCCCCATGACGGGCGGCTTCCACCAGCCCTCGCTCTACGCCGTCCTGAAGCTCCCCGAGGCCGACTTCGCGAAGTACCTGTGGGAGATCAAGGAGCCGTACGAGGTCCGCGTTCTGCCGGACGATGGGGGCGCGCTCACCTACACGGCCAAGACCCATGTCACGAACGCGAGCCCCGCCTTCCGCTTCATCATGCTGCGAGGTGTGCTCGGAGGGTCCGAGGGCGAGTGGGTCAAGGACGGACTGGATGCCGGTCAGGGGCGGGAGTACGAGTTCCATGTCCCGGTTGTGGAACAAGGCGTTCAGACGTTGAGACTCGAGCTCGTCGATCGCCGCAGCCCGGAAACGGTCCTGGCCCTCAAGAGCGTGCCGGTGGACATTCAGTACAGCCCTCTCACGTTGACTCTCACGCAGCCCTGGTATCGCGACTCGATCTACGCCACCGAGAACCTGAAGGCGATCGAATTCGAGGTTGAGGCCTCCGTCCCCGAGGACGAGCTCGAGGGCCTGACGCTGCGCGCGGGGCTGTTCGAGGCAGCCCTGGGACCCGAAGTGCGGGACCTGGCCAAGGCCCTCGCGCATGTCGAGCGGGCCGCCGAGCCGAAAGCGGCGATGCGACTGCCGGCGGGGAAGCTGGCAGTGGGCGATTACATGTTGAGGGTGTGGCTCGAGGACAAGCAGACCCAGCGTAGCCGATAT
>CBFDAZ010000263.1:0-7174 GCA_965602825.1 uncultured bacterium | reverse complement strand
CGGTGGATGAAGGGCCGGAAGCCGACCCCCTGGACAATGCCTCGCACTCGGACCAACCAACGCTCCACTGGTCCAGCCGTCTTGGGCTGTGACAGAACGGACCTCATTCATCACCTGCGGTCGCACTTGCCGGGCCGGGGACGGGCAAGGTAGGCCGTCGAGAGGGCGTTCAACCGCCAGCATTTACGCGGCGTATGTTGCCGGGCGCTCAACCCCCGCCGCGCCTATTCTACGGAAACAAGCTTGATGGCATCTTCGGTATGAAGCGTCAGCTTCGTGCTACCACATTCGGGGCAGGCATCCAGCTCCTCGGAGGCCTCGACGACGGCGCCACACGCCATGCACTTGGCCATGATGCCACTGACTTCGGTCTCCAGGACCACGTCCGCGAATTCGGTGCCCTCGGCTGCCTCGTAGAAGTGCTCCGCCAGATGCTCGCCGGAGATGCCGCTCAACTCGCTGATACGGATCGTGGCGCGCTTGATCGACCCCTCCTGCTGGGCCTGAACCTGGCGCAGCGCATCGATGATTGCCTCGGCTATCCCTGTTTCGTGCATACCTGACAGACTTTCCCGGCCGGCTGACGACTCAGCACGAACTTCGTGAACGCCGTCACAAAGTCAGCCGTGTTACCGCTGCTCTTGCGGTGTGAGCCAACACTCGACGCACAGCGGACCGAAGCTTCGTATACTCTTTTCTCGGTCGCTTGTCAATAGCAATCTGCCTATCGGCCGAACGGCGGAGAGGCAGGTCTTTCAGGCGGCATAGGGCCCCAATCGGGCGACCCTGGGCGCCCGGCCCAATCCCCATCCCGCCGTTCGGGACGCCGCGGACGTCGGCCTTACCGTAGACGGATCCACCTCTCACCCACGGGCCACAGATCAGTCGCGAGCGCGGTCCGCAGATGAGTTGTGGATGAGACACTGAGTTCGGAACTTGCAGTACGTCTCGGGATGAGGGCAGATGCAGCGTTCCGAGCAGCAGTGGAGGTCGTACTTCCGGCAGAGCAGTGTCCGGGCGCGACGTGGATGCCCCCGAGGGCCCTCTACGCCGCTACCGGGGGATGGCGCGCTTCTCTTCTCCATCACCTACCCTAACAGGGGAGGAGCGGCCAGTTCCTCCTGCTGCAGGACGCGGTTAGTGCCGTGGGCAGGGGGACGTCCGGAGTCGGGAGCGTGGAAGGGGTCTGCCCTCGGGAAGCTCCCGGCGGGAACCTCTGTTGCCTCCACGATCTTTGTGATATAATCCGTCCGTTGTTCCTGCCTTCGGTCATGCCGATAATGGGTTACCCCGCGCCTGCCCGGCGGACAACAGCCTGCCGTGCGTGCCGCAGCCTCTGTGCGGCCGTGGCCCTGTTGTGCCTGACCGGGCTGTGGCATCCGGCGGCGGCTACGTCGCCCCTGGTACGCGGCGCCCAGCTTCTGACGCAGGCGCGCCCGCGCGCGGCGCTTGCCGAGTTCACCGCCGCGGCCAGCCAGGACCCCACGTGTCCGCACGCGTACTGCGGGATCGGAGCTGCGCGTCTTCACCTCGGACACAGCGCGGAAGCTCTCGAGGCGTTCAACCAGGCTCTCGAGCTGGACAAGACCTCGCGGCCGGCTCGTCTGGGGATCGCGTCAACGTTCTTCCACGAGGGGCAATACCAGAAGGCGCTCAGCCAGTACCGCTACTGCCTGGCGTTCGACTGCGCGGAACGGTCCCCAGTGAGAGCGGCGGCTGCCTGCGCCGCCTGCCTGCTGGGCCTGTACGAGGTGGCTGAGGCCGAGGCCTCACAAGCGTTGAAGGACGACCCGGCATGCGAGCTGGCCCGCACGGTCGCCGGCGCGGCGTGGATCGCCCGCGGGGACGCCCAGGGGGCGCTCGACGTCCTTCAGGGGTCTGCCCCGTCACGCACCCATGAAAGGTCGGCACCCCGTTTCGCACTGGTGACGCCCTCGCCGCTGTTCGCGCCGGATGCGCACTACTTCACCTCGCGCGATCTGTCCGACGAGAGGCGCCTGGCGTTCCTGGGCCCGGCCGCGAGCAGCGGCGTCCCCGTCTTCTCGAACGAGGAAGTGCAGGGGGACGCGCCGATCGCGCCAGGCCCGCTGCCGCCGGAGGTGCAGACGCAGGGCTTCCGGATAGTGAGGCCCCGGGCCGGGCAGGCTGTCTCCGGATCGCCGTCCGTGGTCGTGGACATCCCGGCCGATCTTGCCATCGACTATGTGGTGCTGCTGGTAGACGACGAGTTCTGCTCGGTCACAAACTCACAACCCTTCCGGCTGTCCGTAGACACTACGGTTCTGTCGGACGGGCCGCACCGCATCCGTGTGGATGGTCACGGTCGAACGGGGCAGGTACTGGCCTCGGCCGGCGTCCTGGCCATGGTGAACAACGGCCGGGAGCGCACCTTGCCGTACGAAGAGCAGGTGGCGCGTGTCGCGGTCGGGCGCCAGCTTGAGCGACTGCTGGTGGTGCGCGCCTCCGCCGGCACCCGGTGGCAACTGATTGGTCACGCGCTCCACGAGCTTGGCCGTCCCGACGACGCGGTGGCGGCCTTCGAAGAAGCCTTCTGTCTGCAGCCGACAGCCCCGGGCATCAGGGCCGACCTCCTGACAGTCTATCGGGCAACCGGGGTTGCGGTTGGCACAGAGAGCCGGGAGATACACTACCTGCCGGGCGGAAACGAGGTGGCCCTGACCTTCGATGACGGTCCCCATCCCTTGGTTACGCCGCGCGTGCTAAGTGTCCTGGACCGCTATGGTGTCAAGGCTACGTTCTTCCTGGTCGGCAAGCAGGTGGAGCTGTACCCCGAACTGGCCGCTGAGATTGTGGAGCGGGGCCATGAAGTGGCGTCCCATTCCTACAGCCACTCAAACCTCGGCAGGCTGCCCAAGGTCTATGTGGAGCGCGAACTGGTCAAGAGCAGGGCCGCGATTCGCCGCGCTACCGGGCGGAGCGTGACCCTCTTCCGGCCGCCCGGCGGCAACTACAACCGGGGCGTGCGTGACGCCGCGGCCGAGACGGGTTTCACCACCATATTCTGGACTGCCAACATCGGCGACTGCCTGGGGTGGGAGCCCGCGGCGACCGTGGCCAAGTTCACCAGGGAGTTGGGCGACGGTGGCATCGTGCTGCTTCACAACGGGGAGGACGGATCCCTCGAGGTTCTGCCCGGCCTTCTCGCGGCTCTGGCTGATCGCCGGCGACTGGTTGGGACCGTAGGCTCGATCATCAACACCCCCTTCCCCGAGGGCCCCGCTCTGGGCCCTTAGGTCGGTCTATTCACGACGAACGTCGCGGGCAACCCGCTCTTTTGAAAAAGAGCCGGTTTCCCGCGCCCTTCCGGCAGAAAACTCTGTTTCGGTGTGGATGCTTGGCGTGAAGCACACTGTGCTGCTGATGGCCCGACCCGGGGAGCACGGATGCAGGTCGGCAACGCCCTGCCCGCTGCTGTTGGGGGCTCGGGCCGCAGTGCATCGCGAATGATGCGGGCTAGGTCGGTGCCATGCGCTGCAGGTCACGCTTGCTGTCCAGGCCCTGCCACTCTGATCCGCCCACTTCCCCGGCACCCGTTACCTGCGGCCTCGGATGGGTTCTGCTGGCTCTTCCTGCCCTGGCGCTCGCGGCAGAGCCCCGCGTGCAGCCTGAACTGACGCTCCCGGTTCTTGACCCCAACCGAACGGCCTTTCCTGCGCCCGATCTCGTTGACTTCGCGCCGACACTCGATCCTCCGGCGGGCAAACACGGCTTCCTGTTCGCCGGCTCGGATGGCCATCTCTACTTCGAGGACGGCCACCGGGGACGCTTCTGGGGGATCAACGTGGCGAAGGACGCGGTGTTCGCGCCCCAGCCGGTCATCGATCAGGTTGCCGACTGCCTGGCGGCCGCCGGGCTCAACCTGGTCCGCCTGCACCACATTGATGGCGTTACGGGGCTCTTGCCTCCGGATCGAGCATCGTCGGAGGACCGGATCGACCCCGACAAACTGGATGCCGTGCACTACTGGGTCCACGCCCTGAAGGAGCGCGGCATCTACGTATACCTCGACCTGCTGGACTTCCGGACATTCCAGGAGGCAGAAGGCGTGCCGCAGGCGGCGGCCCTGGGCCGGGGCGCGAAGCCGGCCGCGGTATTCAACGAACGGCTGGTCGAGCTGCAGATATCTTACGCGCGCACGCTGCTGTTCGGTCGGCCGAATCCCTATACCGGGTTGGCCCTCGGTGCTGACCCGGCCGTGGCCATGGTCGAGATCTGCGACGAGAACGGTCTGTTCGCCAAGCCGGAGCGTTGGGCGGAGATGCCCGATGTCTACCGATCCGAGCTGCGGAGGCGGTGGAACTTCTGGCTGAGAAAGACGTACGGTTCGACCGAGTTGCTAGACCGCGCCTGGTCCGACCCGGACGGCCGCTCGGCACTCGGCGCAGGCGAACGGCTCGAGGATTCATCGGTCCGACTCGTACCGTCGGAGCGGCTCGACACCGACTTCCCATCGCCGATCGGCGGCGGCACGGGGGGTGCCGCCGAGACGGCACAGCGGCGAGACGTCGCGCGGTTCTGCCACAGCGTGCACCGGGAGTACTTCGCTCAAATGAGGCACGCCCTGAGGCAGTCAGGGCTACGGGTGCCGTTGACCGCGGTGACAGACTGGGACCATCCGGCTGACCTGCGGGCGGTCGTAGATGAGCTGGACTTCGTCGCCTGCAACTGGTACTACGACCACCCGATCTTCGGGGCCGGGCGCGCGTGGCGTCTGCCGAGCTTCTTCACGAACACGAGCCCTATCGGCGACCAGGAGGGCCTCGACTTCACCTGCTCCGTGCTGCGGGCCGCGGCGGCAGGGAAACCTCTCGTGGTCCGAGAGTGGGGGGTGTGCTGGCCCAGCAAGTTCCGCGGAGCGGGCGTGGTTGAGGCGGCGGCCTACGCTGCCCTGCAGGACATCGATGCGTTGATCCTGTTCACCTACGATACCGACCCCGAGAAGCAGCGGATCGAGTACTTCGACGTCAGCAGTGATCCCGCGCGCTGGGGGCTGGTCGGTGTGAGCGGCGCCATCTACCGTGGACGCGCCGTCCGACCTGCACTGAGACACGCTGTTGTGGGCCTATCGCGCGAGGGGAGCTTCGTCTCGCCAGTGCCCTCCCACCAACTCCTTGGTCTCGGTTGGCGGCATCAGCTCCGGCAGCACCTCTTCGAGGAGACGTGCGCCGCGGACGGCTACGACCTGGTGGTCGCCTCTGACGAGGGCGGGCCCGCAAGCTATCCTGGGCGGCGAGTTCTGTTCCATGTCGGAGGCTCACCCCAAACTGGCACCGAGACGCTCCTCCGGCAGAGCGGCTACACCATCCTGCCGCTTCCCGCCGCAGAGGGCCGGTTCGTGTTCGATGGACTGGTGTACGATGCCGGGCATGCTCTGGAGCTGGCCCCCGGTCTGCGGTTTGCCACCGATGAGGTGCATGCGGCGGGGCACGAGGTCATTGGCGTCAGCGAGGACGGCACCTTGGCGTGCGGGTTCTGGGATCCACAGCGTAAAAACTGCGTGCTCGCGGGTATCGGCGCGTCAGCCCTTGTCCGAGCGGCTGCTGACCTGATACCGGGTGAGAGGAACGGGGACGGCGTCACACCACGCCATGCAGCGATGGATCGAGGAGAGTACCGGTCGGATACGGGGGAGCTCAGGCGCCTGGTCGAGGAAGAGCGCCTGATCCTCGACGCACCGAGAGTGCAAGCCCTCGTCGGCGCTCTGGGCCCCACGCCGGCCCGTATGTCGGACATGACCGTGAGCAGCTCGTCGCCGCTGGGCGTGGTTGTCGCGCTCAGTCTTGATGAGCAGCCGCTAGCGGACAGTAAGGCGCTGCTGGTGAAGATGGTCACCGTGGCCGCAAACCAGGGCGAGAAGAAGTCGCTGCGCGATGCGCCGCCCGGCTCGCCGCGGCTGAAGCTCGAGGCCTTCGGGACCGGCCCGGTGGATACCCGCGGTCAACCCAGCAGCGATCCCACGACGATCGGCCTCCAAGGCCGCCCGCTGCTGTCGGCCTTCGTGGCGAACGGTACCTGGGAGGCTGTGCAGACCAGACAGGGCTGGTACCTGTGGTGCGATACGCCCGGTGCGCGATTCGACATACCCGTACTCGGAACATCCGTCAGACTTACGCCGTTCGGTAGGGATGGGATGCGCGAGCAAACAACCGTCAGCCAGCCCTTTGCCTATGCCGAAGGCTGGCTGCTCGTCCGCGTGCGGCCATCGGGGCCGTGATGGCACAATAGGAGGGACTGTGCCGCGCAGCCGCGAATAGCTTGGCGTCAGGGGCCTGTGCGCGGCCGGCGCCGCCCGCAAGCGGGCTTCTCACTTCCCAGATACCGACAACGGAAAGGTAGGTTCGACGATGAGCATCTATCGCCTTAAGTCGGTAGACGGCTATGTGCGTGACCTCGCAGCCGACTTGCCCGCCCCCGGCGGCGGCAGTGCAGCCGCTCTGGCGGGCGCGCTGAGTGTTGCGTTGGCCGCGATGGTCGCCAACTTCACGAAAGGCCGGGAGCAGTTCGCCGACGTCCACCGGGAGATCCGTGACATCCTGAAGCAACTGGACGACCTGCGCGAGCGGCTTCTTGGGCTTGTTGATGACGATGTGAACGTGTACGAGCGCGTGAGTGCTGCCTACAAAACGCCGCGCGAGACCGACCGGGACAAGAAGCGCCGGACCGAGGCGATCCAGTATGCGTGCAAGAAGGCCGCCGGCGTGCCGAAAGCCATTGCCGAAGCGTGCGACAAGACGATAGAGCTGGCGGCGCAGTTGTGCGACATCGGCAACCCGAACCTCATCAGCGACGTTGGGTGCGCCGTCCGGCTAGCCGCGGCAGCCAGGCACTGTGCGTGGCTGAATGTGGCGATCAACCTGTCGGTCATTGATGACGAGGAGTTCAACGCGAAGATGCGCGAGGCGCTCGACGAGCCCGGCAGAAGGTCGAGCGAACTGGCAGAGGAAACCTGGCGCAAGGTCGTCGAACAGATAGTGAAGTAGCTCGCAGCCAGGTGGATCAGCCGCGCACATTCCCCGGCGTGACCGCAGCGGCTATTGGGTTCAGTTACCCGCCATTGCGAGAGCGGCTCCGTGCCCGAGGCCGTGCCGCTCGGGTGCCTCCGGTTGCTCGCGCGTCAGGATCGCCGACACCGTTGTGGAGTGCTGTCGTTCAG
>CBFDAZ010000262.1:0-7178 GCA_965602825.1 uncultured bacterium | reverse complement strand
CTAACTGCCTATTCTCCAACGGCGGACCGTTTCATGTTAACCCCTCCTGACGGCAACACGACTGCTTGCTGACCAGCAGCGGACGCGCAGTGCCCGGGAACAAATCGGATGGAACTCAACGATGAGGAGGGGGTTGACCTGCTTCCCCAGTCGCCGAGGCTTCTCTCAGTATTGAGGTATGCCGGAGCCGCCTCCCTGGTCGCTGCCGTCGTCTCGTTCGGTCTCGTCGAGGCCGCGGAGATGGAAGTCGTGCTTGGCCCAGAGCAGACGTTCGGGCGCGGCTACTCCTGCGACATCGCGGTGAACCAGAGCACCGGCGAACCCCACATCGTCTGGGAAGACCTCGAAGGTCACCTGCTGCACACCTCCCGGACCGATGATGCCTGGCAGGAGCCGGACCGCATCGAGGTCGGGGTACCGGTTGGCGCGACGGCGACCCACCGCGCGGGAGCCGTCGCCATGGCGATCGTGCCGCCAGGCCGGGTGCACGTCTGCTTCATCGCTGAGAACGGCATCTACCACGTCCACCAGACACGAGATGGCTGGTCAGAGCCGGTCCTGATCCACCAGGGCACCGACGAGCAGGGACTGGCCTGGCCGAGCCTCGCGGGGACCAGCACCGGCGAGCTGCATCTCATCTTCGAGAGGGGACACCACGCCCGGCACTGTCACTTCGACGGCACGCGATGGACCGCTCCTGTCAAGATCGACCGGGGGAATGTGAGCAGTCACGCCTGGGATATCGTGGTTGACGCCCACAACACCCCCCATCTCGTCTTCCACGCGCGGACCGGCGAGAACTCGGAGGCCTACTACGCTACGATGGCGGATGGGGAGTGGAGCGTCACTCGGATCACCGAGGAGGAGCACTGGGTCGATTGCCCCGGATTGGCGATCGATCCTGCCGGCACGTTCCACGTCGTATGGAGCATCCTCGAGGAAGTCGAAGTCGGTCACATGAAGTACAGTGAACTCGATGAGCCCCGCGTCCTCACCGGTGATCTCGTTCCCGTCGAGACCCAGGCCCACAACTTCACCCGACTGCTGTGTGACGCGCGGGGGCTCTTGTACGCCTTCCTGCCGCGCCGCTTCCCCCCCAAGCTCGTCGTGAGAGCCGATGGCGAGTGGCTGCCGGTGGTTCCACTGGGCGGCGAGAAGCAGGGCTTCTGGTTCCTGGAGGCGGATATGCACGGGGAGGAGGTGCACGCGGTCTATAGCTGCTGGCGCCCTTACGAGACCGTCATCCCGATCACGTACCGAACCGTGACCTGCCAACTGAAAGGCCCCACTGCACCATGAGACACATGAGGCTGATGCTGCTGGCTGCCGGCGTGGGCGGCGTGTCGTCCGCCCAGACCCCAGCTCCGATCGAGCCGACTCCCTGGCGCACGGCTGATGACATCATCGACGGCTGGGACTGGTCGCTCCCGCCGGGTGTAGAGGCCGTGCCGTACTCGGGCGTCAAGTACTACGACAAGGCGGGCCGGACGATCCCCGGCAACCGGATCATCTCTGTCCGCAGCAGTTGGCGGGAGCTGGAGCCGGAGGAAGGCCACTTTGACTTCGAGCCCCTCCGCGAGAAGCTCCGCAACCTGCCCGAGGACTGCGCCGGGGCCGAGCTGCACATGTATGCATCGGTCTACGAGACACGATACCTGAATACCGGCAAGATCACGCCAGGCACTGCGCCCCTGTGGCTGACCGAGCAGTACGGCATCCCTATCGTCGAGGAGACCCCGAAGACGAACCTCGCCACACCCTTCCAGGTGGTCAACCTCGACATCTGGGACGAACGCTACCACCAGCGCTACCTCGAGTTCGTGGAGGCCTTCGGGAACAGCGGCATCGCGCAGATGCCCGAGATCATGCTCTCCTACGTCCACGGGCGGTCCTCAAGTCGGGGTGAGGAGGCGGGAGGGCGCTACGAAGGCCGCGCTCTGGAGTGCATGAAGGAGCGCATGGCCGCGTGGGCGCGGGCCTTCGAAGGGGTCGAATACAAGCTCGCCTGGGTCGGGAACAGTGGCGAGATCCTGGACTACGCGTACGAACTGGGCATGGGGCAGCGGAACGGGTTCGTCGAGATGGTCCTGCTCCACGCCGACAACCGGCAACTCGGGCAGTATCTCGATGAGGATGGCTACCTGTGTGTGGACGAGAGCTGCCTGCCGATTGCCGAGGGGCGAGCCCTCGGCGATGAGAACGAGGAGTATGCGAGGAACGTCCACGTGCCACGCTTTGGCCCCGTAGAGACCTGGCTGCACCGCTATCGCGAGTCGATGCTGCGGGTGCTCCAGATGCGGCGCAGCTTCATCTGGTGCGAAGGCAACCCGTGGGTCGATCCGCCGCTGCTGGCCTACGTCAGCCTCGAGCTGGGCCGGAGCGTCGAGACCGCCCCCGACGTCTGGTGCCGCCTGAGGGAGAGCACCATCCGCCGTCAGGGCCAGCCACAGCCGGTCAGGAACTTCGAGCGCTGGCTGTACCAGCGCGACCGCGAGGGGTACCAGGCCAGGCCGACCGAAAAGGTAGAGGTGTGGAACACCCAGCTTCGCTACCATCCCGACCATTACTACGACTACACCGCGCGCACGACTGACCGGGCGGCGGGCGACCCGGCGATCGGGTTCGCCGTCGATGACCGGTTCCTGTCGGGCGGCCCGCACAGAGTGGCGGTGAAGGTCACCTACTACGACCGTGACGAAGGCGCCTGGGCGCTCATCTACCGGACGCCAGGCGGCGAGGCGCAACGCTCGGTGCGATGTATGGACAGCGAAACGGTGAGGACCGCGACCTTGTTCCTGGATGACGCCACGTTCGCCGCCGAAGGCCTCGACTACGACTTCGAAATCCGCGCCGACCAGGTCGATGCAGTAGTAGCGTTCGTCCGGGTGATCAAGCTGTAGGAGACACAGCGCGAGTCACGCTTACCGCGGGTCCAAATAGGAATCCGCGATCTCGAATCTTGCGCTTGGCTCTTGGGAACGCGAGCAAGTTTGTGTTGAGCAAGGGGTCGGAGACAGCGGCTACACGTGGGTCTCACGAAGGCGAAAATGTTGTCTCGTGGTGCTGAGGGGTAGGAGCGGTTTGAAGCGCGACTGTCGTCTGGTGTGGACGTTCCGTCCCAGCCCGTCCGGCACCACTCGCCGCACACGACGACGGCGACGGCAGGCAATGGCATCGCGGTTGAAACCGCTCCTACCCCCCACCCGCCGCCTGTAGGGTCACGGGTTGATGCTCGTGCAGCACATTAGTCCCCAAATGGCCCTTGGGAGTCGTCGACTCTTGCCTAGGTCATGCCGGCCCAAGCGTAATGGGTAGCACGGTTTCGAGAGGGGAAAGCGCTATGCGACGAAATGGCACCGCGGCAGTCTGCCTGTTCACGATAGTCCACTGTGCCAGCCAGGCTCTTCCTGCTGGTGGGCTACGAGTCATGCCACCGTGGGAGGCTGGCCCTGCCCAGCGCTTCAGCACAGATGGCGCCGTGCTTGCTGCCGACGGCGTACCCATGCCGGTCCTTTACGAGTTCACCTGGAGCGCGCCTCACGATGAGGACTTCTTCCACTACTTCTCCCAGTTCCTCGGCAACTCGCACTGGGAGTCGTTCAGCCTCAATCTCGAGGCCGACTTCAACAGGGGAATGCTTGACCGCCTCTACGAGGCCGCAGCCGGCGAGCGGATCTACGTAACGCTCTCTCCCAGCGTTCAGCATTGCGCGTACTCCGACGCGAGCTCCTACGCCATCGGCGCGGACGGCGAGCGCACCTCGCGCGGCACCCGCAGCTTCCTCCACGAAGGCTACCGACAGGCGCTGGCGGCGAAGCTGACTGAACTGGCGGAGTACGTGACGGACAAACCATATCACATGGGCTGGTACCCGCAGGACGAGTACGCCTACCGCGCCTTCAGCGGCTACGAGGAGTGCTCGCTATCGGCGTTCCGCGAGCGCATGCTCGACGAGTATGAGAGCCTGGAGGCGCTGAACGAGGCGTGGGGTACGAGCTTCGAGACCACGGAGGACATTGACCCCCCCCACGAGTTCGAGCGCAGCATCCGCTTCGCCGACTGGCAGGAGTTCCGCCGCTGGGCCCAGACCGACTTCACCCGCTTCGTCTACCAGGCCCTGAAGGAAGCTGATCCCCGGGGTGCCGTGGTGTGGAGCCTGCCCTTCTGGGGGAACTGGCGGGATGGCGCGGGCTGGTGGGACATGGCGGAGTACTCGGACATCCTCATGCGCCACGGCATCGGCTACTCGACCGGCATCTACCGCCTGGCGCTGCTGCGCGCGGTGAGCGCCTGGTCCGGCAAGCCCGCCAACGCTCTCTGCATGCCGCCGGACTTCAACCCAACCCACGTGCAAATGGGCTTCCTGTTTGAGGGCCCCACAACAGGCCTGTCCCATGTTTGCGTCGGCGGAGCGGCCGAACACACCTACTACCAGGGCGCCGCCGACTCAGAGAATGCCTACCAGCGCAAGGAGCCGATCTACACCGGTTCACGCTCGCTGAACGATCTCGTCCGCTACCTGGGTGACACCTTCCTGCGGGCGAAGCACGCGCCGGCCAGTGTCGGCGTATTCGTCAGCGACCGCACCGTGCTCCTGAACGGCACCGACCTGAACCGCCTGAACGGCATCCTCCTGCTACTGAGCGACCTGAACGTGGACTACGAGGTCTTCGCTGAGCCGAATCTGGGGGATCTGACCCGCTACGACGCGATCTTCGCCGGGCAGTACTCCCACTGCGCGTCGCCGGAGATCGCCGACCGGTTCGCTGCGTTCGCGCGTGCCGGCGGCCTGCTGGTGCTGTCCACCGGCGCTTTCTCCGCCGACGGGTACAATCGCCCGTTGGGGGCCAATCCTGGCTTCGCGCTCGCTGAGATGACCGGCAGCGAGGAGACCGGGCAGAAGCAACTGGGGGGACCCTTGAAGGTCGTTTCCGGGGCCGCCGGCTATCCCGCCACACTGCCGACGCTCGGGGATGCCTCACTGCGCGAAGCGACCGATGCGCAGGTCATCGCGACGGCGGACGACGAGACACCGGTCGTGACCCGGAAGGAGAATGTCGTGTTCTTCGGCGTCGATCCGGGTCTCGTCTACCAGAAGGGGTATGCCGACGACTTCGCGGGTGTCAAGGATGCCGAAGACAAGCAGATCATGGACGAGTCGGCCGGTTTCGACTTCGCAGCAACGGACGCGGAACTCCGCGCCGAGGAAGCCCAGCCCCACCGTGCCTTCGCCCGCCTGATCCAGGCGCTGCTCACCGAGAAGGGCATATCGGCGACGGTCCAGGTGGACGGCCCCGGACAGGCCATCGCCGCGATCCGGGCTCGGGCGCTGGTGAACGGCGAAGACGTAATCGTCGGCCTGGCCAACCGCGTTGTATTGCCGGGCAAGGACCATCAGCAGGATCCACCCGAGCAGTACCACCAGGTTCATGAGAACCTGACGGTGAGGGTGGCGACCGATCCCAGTCCCCGGTTCGCGATCGAGCTGCCGATGGCGCGCGTAAAGGGCAGGGCGGTCGAGAGCCTGCCCCGGGAGCTGGCGATCACCCAGGGCACGGGGTGGACTTCCTTCGCCCTGCCGAGTCTGGCGGATGTCTCGGCGGTGCTGCTCACCTCGGACTACCCGCCCCTCCTCGGAATTGCTCTGGATGACCGGGTGCAACCAAGGTCGTCGCAGTTCGGCGTCAGGGTGCGCGTACTGAATCCGTGCCAGCGCAGGGCCGCCGGGGAAGTGAGACTCGACCTGGCCCCGCCGCTCAAAGCTCTCGACCCCCCGAAGACCGTTGGCATCGCCGCACGAGGGGAGATGAACCTGACCCTTCGTGCGGAGATTCCCGTGGAGACTGAGCCCGGCTACTACCTGGTGCAGGCGGTGGGCGACTTCGGTGGCGACGAACCGAGGATCTCGCCGTCGCTGGAGGTCGAGGTCCCGCGCGATGTCGAGCTGCAGTTTGTCTCGCCCCCAACGAGTCTGTTCCCTGATGAGGACCAGCCATCGCGAATCCGGGTCACCGGCCGGACGGCGATCGGTCGCCAGGCAGAGCTGACCGCGACGCTGACGCTGCCAGACGGCTACGCGGCAGATGCCACCAGCAAGCCCCTGGTGCTGCCCGCCGATGGATCGGACAACCCCGTGGAGTTTGCGGTCTCAGCGACACCGGAGGCGCCGCCGGTTACCGAGTGTAAGCTGGTGGTCGAGGGCGACATACGCGGCGTCCCGCACCGGGAAGAGGCAACCTACCGGCTCGCGCGAGGGGCGGTCGGGTACCGGCAGCCCAAGAGCGCGCGGCTCGGGGCGGCCGAAAGCTCCCGGCGTGAGATGGACCTGGTCTGCCTGGAGAACAGCCGGATCAAGGCAACGCTCTACCCGGTCAACGGGGTGCTCCACGAGCTGTTCCATCGGCAGACGGGAACCGATTGCCTCGGAAAGGGCGATTATCCCTTTGGTGCCGCCTGGTACGGCGGCCCGGGCCCGCAGTTCGCTGACTTCGAGCGCGGTCAGGGCGAGGTCAGAGCTGAGTTCTCTGGCGCGGCCAAGGGTATGCCCCTGACGATGACGGCCACGCTCGAGCGCGACAGCAGCTTTGTCCGAGTGGACTGGGACTGCGGGGACGCGGCGGCGATCGACGCGAGCTACTACGTCATGAGCCGCCTCAGCCTCGGCGGGCAGGCCGACCTGCTCACGGCCCCGCTGAAGACAGGCGCTATCACCATGGACTGGGCGAGCCGCCGGTCCCGGACGGTCGCTCTGGCGGACCTCGCGGCTCCCGTCCTCGGTGTGCAGAACCCGGGGGCGGACGAGGTCTTCCTGGTGGGCTTCAGGGACATCCCATTCGATCAGGTGTCGCTGAGGACCCGGTCCGCTTCCCACAACTACATGATCTTCGGGCCCGCCGAACGCGCTCCGGGCAAGTTCACCTTCTGGTTCGGCGTGCTGCCCGGCACCTGGAGCGATGCTCTGCTTGACGAGTGGCGCGCGGCCACCGGGGGCTGAGCCGTCGTGGTGGATCACGGCGGACGGCGAGGAAAACCACAAAGACACGAAGACACAAACAACGGCAGGGGTAAGGGTAACGGCTAAGGGCGACGGCGGACGGCGAGGCAAACCACAAAGACACTAAGACACTAAGAACGGCGAGGCTGAAGGTAACGGCAAGGGTCCAGCACAGAGACAGAGA
>CBFDAZ010000261.1:0-7210 GCA_965602825.1 uncultured bacterium | reverse complement strand
TGGCCCGTAAGCCACGTTGCCGTCAGCTCTACACGGACAGGCGACGGCTGGGGACCCTTCGGCCCCGTTGACGCGCCACGCGGCGGTGGTCCGTCGGCAAGATGGTGGCCGCCAGGGGTGGAGCCGCTGCAGCCTGGGCAGCCCTCAGTGAGGCGACCGAAGACCAGTCCGGCCGCCGCGTCTCGGTCCAGGAGGTAAGGCCGGCCGCGCTTCGACCGGCGCGGTAGGTGGCGCCGGGACGAGATGGATGCGCTCGCAGGGTTCACGAGAGGGAGAGACCCCAAGAGTGACTCATTCTCCAGTGCCGCCGTGTACACCAGTATCCCATTCTCTACGGTTGACCATCCTGACCGGGCTCGGGCTGCCGTGCGCATCCGCCATGGCGGCGACCGTGTGGGAGGGCGATTACGTACCGCCCCCGCAGCCCGTCGAGAGCGACGTCACTCTCGGCGTCTACATCTTCCCCGGATGGTACCGGGACGAGGGGCGAGGGGACTACCCCTACCGCACCCATGACGAGGACAGTGAGTGGCGAGCGGTCGCAAAGAAGCCCGCGCCCCGCCCGCTTCTCGGGTTCTACGATGACTCGCTTCCCGAGGTCAACGACTGGCACATCAAGTGGGCGCTCGAACACGGGATCTCCTTCTTCTGCTTCGACTGGTACTGGAATGCGGGCGAGCATCGCCTTCTTCGGACACTTGAGAGAGGCTTCCTCAAGGCCCGCTACTGCCACCTCATGAAGTTCTGCATCCACTGGTGCAACCACGGCATGGACTGGCGCAACAGGCCCTGGAACCGACCCACCGACCAGGACTTCCAGACGGCGGCCCTCGTTGAGATGGCCGAGTACCTCGCAGACAACTACTTCAAGCTCGACAACTACCTGACCATCGGCGGCCGGCCGGTACTCGTCATCTGGGACTGGCGGAGGCTGCTCCAGGCCAATGGCGGACCCGAGGGGTTCGCGCAAGCTGTCGAGGAGATGAACCGGGCGCTGCACTCTCGGGGTCTTGCGGACATCTGCCTGGTTGCCATCGGGGGCGGAAAGGAACTCGAGGAGGCCCGATTCGGCGCGGTAACGGGATATGGCTACTACGGGACGGACTACGACTCCAGGTACGAATGGCGCGGCGGCCACAGCATTCCCTACGACGAGATGGTCAAGCACTACGAGACAAGGTGGAGGGGCATGACCGAGAAGCCCGGGCTCCCGTACATCCTCCCCATCGGCTCCAACTGGGACAACCGACCGCGAGCCGGACCGAACGCGGCGGTGATTGCCGGGAAGACGCCAGAGAAGTTCGCGGCCATGTGCGAGACAAGCCTGCAGTACATCGACCGGCGCGTCAACATGGCCATCATCGAGGCCTGGAACGAGTGGGGCGAGGGCAGCTTCATAGAGCCGGACAAGGAGTGGGGCTTCGCGTTCCTGGATGCTGTGCGCGAGACGTTCACGGATGCGCCGGAAGAGCACGCGGACTACGTCCCGCCCCCCGACAGGATCGCGTCGTTCAGCATTCTCAGAGACCAAGAGCTCGCACAGGCACGCGCCGTCGAGGACGAGCCGTACCCCGATCCTCCCCTGTCGCTGCGGACCGTGGAGTGGCGCATCGACGAGCCACTTCCGGAGAGCGAGCCACTCAAGTCGTGGGAGTTCGCGGGGAACTTGAGTGAGGGGTGGGCCCCCTACCATGTGGAGCCGTTCGTGGTGCGGGACGGCATCCTGTCTACGACCGTCAACATGGACGACCCACAGCTGATCGTCGACAACGTCGGCGTGCCCATCGAGAACCTGCAGTGCATCGCGCTCAGGCTCAGGGTCAGCGAGGACGTGTCGTCCTGCCAGCTATTCTGGACCACGACGGGAGACCCGCAGATGTCGGCGGACAAGGCCTTCACGTTTCCGCTCAGACCCGACGGCGACTGGCACACCTACCAGGTATCCAAGAAGCCCGAGGGCAAGTGGAGTGGGGTGCTGAAGCACTTGAGGCTCGACATCGGCGGCCCAGGCCACACAATCGAGGCGGACTGGGTCAGGCTGTACGGCAAGGCGCCCTGAGGGTCAGCGGCGGGCAACGTGCGCGCGGCACAGCAATCTGGCTGCATCGCGCCACTATGACATCGTTCCGCGATTGCTATGATTGACTCGGTTACGGGAGGCCACCAAGAGTGAAGCAGCGACGATGCGGACATCCTGGGGCCGCAATACTCGCGACTATGATGACCATCTGGTGTGTGTGCGCCTTGGGGCTGGCATGGGCGGGGAGTTGGCCCGCGTATCGCTATGACAACGCGCGTTGCGGGGCTTCCCCGGAAAGGCTTGAGACACAGCAATATCTGCAGTGGACCCACGTGCCCAGACATGCGCCGCGCCCCGCGTGGCCCGAGCCCTGCAAGGAGCTACACCGCATGGCGTTCGACCACGCGTATCAGGTAGCCATTGCTGACGGACTCGCGTTCTTCGGGTCTTCGGCAGACCACAAGGTCTACGCTCTCGACCTTGCCACCGGCAGGGAGCGTTGGAGCTTTTTCACCGAGGGCCCCGTGCGTTTCGCTCCGGCGGTCGCGGGGGACCGCGTCTTCGCAGCCTCCGATGACGGCTGCGTGTACTGCCTGTCGGCAGACGATGGCGAGTTGCTGTGGCGGTTCCGGGGCGGCCCACGAGACGAACGGCTCATGGGGAACGAACAGATGATCTCGCGCTGGCCGTTGCGCGCGGGCGTGCTGGCGGACGGGGCTACCGTCTTCGTCACTGCGGGCATGTGGCAGCCCGACGGTGTGTACGTGTATGCGCTGCGGGCGCGGGATGGCTCAGTGATATGGAGGAACGGCACCGGTGCGCATGTCTACATGGGGATGCCTCACAGCAGCATGGAGGGTATCTCCGGAGTGGCTCCCCAGGGACACCTCTTGCTTTACAAGGATACGCTGATTGTGCCCTGCGGGCGGGCGATGCCGGCGGGCTTCGACCGCAATACGGGTGAACTGCTCTTCTGCGATAACGGGTCGGACAAGCTGCACCATGCCGGAGGCTCGTGGGTCATTGCCGCAAGGGACATGATCTTCGGCGGCCGGCGCCCGGTGCACGGTCACCCTCACGTGGACTTGCAGGAGGCGGAGCCCGTACCGGGTGAGGGAATGCTCACCTGGGACTACCGCACCGGTCGGCAAAGGCTCGCACTGACCGGCAAGCACCGGGCCGTCATCGCCGGCGACACGATGTATGCGACCGGCGACGGCGAGATCGTTGCCGTGGACATCGGCGGCCTCATTGAGCGGGGGCGCGAGTACTACGGCACAGGAGAAGTCGATCCTGACCTCCCCAAAGAGGATGTCAGGCCCATGATGTACTGGGACGGAGCGGGCTATCCATGGGGGCCGTGGAAGGTCGTCCCCGTTTCGACGGAGCCGGCGACGAAATGGACGTCGCAAGTGGGGCGCACCTATGAGTTGATCCTCGCTGGGGACACGCTGGTTGCGGGTGGTAGAGGGCAGGTCACTGCCTTCTCCGCCAACGACGGACAGCAGCTATGGACGGCGTCCATAGAGGGCGACGCGAGAGGGCTGGCCGTTGCCGATGGGCGCCTCATCGTCAGCAGCACCATCGGCGAGATCCACTGCTTCGGGGCCGAAGAGCCCGCTCGGGCGGCCGCCCCTGAACTGGCAGAGGCAGTGACGCCCACCACAGAAGAGGCCCAGACCAAGACCGCGCATATCCTGGCCGAGACGAAGGTGAAATCGGGTTGCTGCCTGATGCTGGGCGTCGGGGATGGGCGGCTAGCCTACGAGCTTGCCCGCCAGTCCAGTCTCCTCATCTACTGCCTCGAGCCGGACGCCGGGAAAGCCGCCGCCGCCCGCGAGATGCTTGATGAAGCCGGCGTATACGGCGTGCGAGTCACGGTGCACCACGGCGATCTCGCCCAACTGCCATACGCTGACTACTTCGCCAACCTGATCGTCTTGGACGAGCAATCCGTCGGCGGGACGGGTAATTGCTCGGCGTCGGAGTTGTACCGCGTCCTGCGACCCTGGGGCGGCGTCGCCTGCTTGATCCCCTCAACCGCGGACCTTTCGGCGCCCAAGGAGTGGTTTGTGGCCGCGGGCGTCCCGCCGGGCGAGATCTATACACACGGCAAAGCCGTACACGTCGTCCGCGGCGAGTTGCCCGGCGCGGACGAATGGACACACCCGTATCACGACGCGAGTCGGCCCGCAGCATCTACCGATCAGCACGTCCGCCTTCCCTTGAGGATGCTGTGGTTCGGGGAGCCTGGCCCGGCGATGATCGTGAGCCGCCACTGGCGCATGCCGGTGCCGTTGTTCGTCGGCGGGCGCATGTTCGTCTGCGGGGAGCACCACCTCATGGGCCTGGATGCCTACAACGGCCGCCCGATCTGGTGCCGGGAGTTCCGCGAGATCGGGCGGTACCCGGCCAAGTACCGGGGCGGGAGCATCGTGGCGGATGAGCATCACATCTATGCAGCGCTGGGCACCCAATGCCTCAGGCTTGACGCCGCCACGGGTGAGACGGCGCAGACGTATGAGGTCCCGCAGCCAATGCAGGACGTACCGGTGCTCGACAATCCTATCCTTGAGGCCCTCGATGCCGGCAAGCGGAAGGCCAGGCCGACACCGAACGAAGTGGTTTGGGAGTTTCTCGCGGTCACCGATGGCCTGGTGATAGGCAGCGTCGGCCTGCCCAACTTCGCCTGGACCGGGTGGCCCGAGGCACATCCGGAGTGCCAGCATGTCTTTGCGCTGGGCAAGAGCGACGGCAAGTTGAGATGGAGCTACACGGCAGAGGAATCCGTCTCGCCCAACGCCATCTGCATCAAGGGCCAGAGGCTGTACCTCATCGACCAGACCGCGCAAGCTGCTGCTCAACGCGCTGAGAGAAGGGGCGAGGAAGCGCCGACCGGCAAGGCCCTGAAGGCCTTGGACCTGCAAACCGGTGAGACGATCTGGCAAACTGACGAGCAGCTCTCCGGCAGGCTGCTGTGGATGGGGGGAGACGTGCTGCTGGTCACCAGGGGCAAGACGTCCGCGTATTCCGCTGAGGATGGCAGCCTGTTGTGGTCAAAGCCGGTGCCCGGCCACCCGTATCCTGTCATCATCGGCGATACGTTCTACTTGTACCCGGGTGCCTATGACCTGCGAACGGGGGAGAGAAGGCAGAGAGCGCATCCCCTCACGGATCGGCCCGCGCCCTGGCAATCCGCGTACAAAGGGGGCTGCGGGTCCTTCTCCGGATGCCCGGGAGCGCTGTTCTTCCGATCCGGTGCGACGGGTATGTACGACCTTGTCCATGACAGTGGCATCGGCTGGCTCGGCCAGGTCCGCGCCAGTTGCTGGGTCAACGCGATCGCAGCGGGCGGCTTGCTGCTCGTCCCGGAGGGCGCCAGCAGTTGCAGTTGCCCCTACAACTACCAGACCTCAGTGGCAATGGTCCCTGACAAGCGGAGGGAAGACTGGTTCGTATTCCCGGACGGGGGGCCGGCGGCCGGCAGCAGAATCCGCCGTCTCTCGCTCAATTTCGGCGCCGTAGGCGACAAGCGGGATGACCAGGACACGTTGTGGGCGGCTTTCCCCCGGCCATTCAAGCCTGGAGGGTTGGCGGTGCCCCTGTTTGCGCTGAACGTGCCCGATTACTACCGGCGCAACGCCGACGAGTTGCCGATTGAGGGAACCGAAACGCCCTGGCTGTATACGTCTGGCTGCAAGGGACTGCAGCAGGCGGAGCTCGACCTTTTCCTCGGACAGCCGGCCCCCGCGCCGCCCTGCGAGAAGGCGCCCATGATCGACGGGAGCCTCGACGACGAATGCTGGGATGGGAGAGCGCCGCTCATTCTCACGAGTGATGACCAGGCGACTGATCGGAAGGCTATTGCCTACATGCGAAGCGATGACGACCAGCTCTACGTCGGGTTCAAACGCGGAGCTTACCTGAAGGACGGGAAGCCAATTCCCTGGACCGGGAAGACCGAGGGCTCGGACACAAGGCCCTGGGACGACGACTCGTTTGGCGTCCGCCTGTGGGATGGCGGCCAACGGACCGGAGTGTACCTGCACATCTCCAATACGGGAGCCACCTTCGACGGACGGACCCACCCCGAGATGTACGGGCTGATCGGCTCGGACGAAAGCTGGAACGGGGAGTGGGACAAGGCGGTCCGAACCGAGCCGGAGGAGTGGTCGGCCGAGATCGCCGTCCCTTGGGAGACGTTAGCCGAGGCAGGTATCCGCAAGGACTCCCTGTCGGTGTACCTGGAGAGCGTGAACCGCACCGGGGTCGGTCCGGAAAGACACCAGTTCAGGTACCGGACCTTGCGGCGCCTGTATCTGTTCAGCCGTCTGACCCCCGTTCTGTACGACGAGCTACCGCAGCATCCCGCCAGGTTCTACGACGTGGTTCTGCACTTCGCCGAATTGGAGGACGTTGGGCCGGGCGAGCGCGTCTTTGATGTCAGATTGCAGGGCGAAACGGTCATTGACGGGTTGGACGTCCTGAAGGAGGCCGGGGGGCGGAATGTGGCGCTGACCAGGAGGGTCCGCGGGATCGAGGCGCGCGACAGACTCACCCTCGAACTCGTTCCCCGCACCGAGAAGCCGCCGATCATCAGCGCCATGGAGGTGCATTACGACGAGCAGAAGGCGCTGGACATGGTGGGCCAATCCGCCAACCAGGGCGTCGTGGCACACTGGAGCTTCGACCGCGGCGACGACAAGACAGCCGTCGACGATAGCGACAGCGGGAACGCAGGGGAGATCGCGGGGGCGACGAGAGTGGACGGAAAGGCGGGTTCGGCGCTACGCTTCGACGGAGAGGACGACTATCTCAACTGCGGGAACGACGACAGCCTCAGTATCACCGACGAACTGACGGTGTCGGCATGGGTCAACGTCGAGTCCTACCACGAGGATGTCTACCACGACGTGCTCCTCAGCAAGGGTGTCGGCGCATACAGCATGTTCCTTCATCGAAAGGGAGGCGGCCAGATCACCGGGTATGTCACAATCGGCGGCGAGGCGAGGTCTCTGTCCATACACACCCCCGAGTTCAGCGGATGGCATCACATAGCCATAACCGTGCGGGACGGACAGCAGAAGACGTACTACGACGGAGTCCTGCAGGAGGCGTCCAGCCACTCGGGGGCCATCGGAGCAACCGACCGCAACCTGCTGATTGGCTATAGCGAGAACTTCCCATCGC
>CBFDAZ010000260.1:0-7224 GCA_965602825.1 uncultured bacterium | reverse complement strand
GTCGATCCGCGGCAGAACAGCAACTCGCCCGATGCCAACCTCAGCCATCAGATCGAGTACTACAAGGCGCGTGGCTGCCGGGGCATCGGCGAGGTCACTGCCAACCTGCCCTTCGACGATCCGCTGATGGAGAACCTGTTCAAGCACGCCGAGGCCAACGAGCTGCCACTCACCTTCCACATCGCGCCGAAGCAGGGCGGCTACTACGGGATCGTTGACAGGCTCGGCTTAACGCTCCTCGAGGGCGCCCTCCGCAAGTTCCCCGAACTCAAGTTCTTCGGCCACTCGCAGCCCTTCTGGGCGGAGATCAGCGGAGACCTCAAAGAGGAAGAGCGGAACACCTATCCGAAGGGCGACGTCGTTGAGGATGGCGCGGTGGTTCGGCTGATGCGCGAGTACCCGAACCTGTATGGTGATCTGTCGGCCGGCAGCGGCTACAACGCCGTCAGCCGCGACCCGGAGTTCGGCCACGCGTTCCTGACCGACTTCCAGGATCGCCTCCTGTTCGGCACCGATGTCTGCGACCCGCGAAACGAGACGCCTCTCATCGGCTTCCTGAATGAGGCCGTTGAGCAGGGCCACATCCCCCGAGAGGTCTACGAGAAGATCGGCTGGAAGAACGCGGAGCGGCTGCTGGGGCTGTGACGTTCACCTCAGGGATACCGCCTGCGGCGCGATGGCAAGTCCTGCCGCGCCACCGAGGGAGCTTGTTGCGTCAGCATGGAAACCGTCAAAGTCGGCATCATCGGCTGTGGCAACATCAGCGGCGCGTACCTGAGCATGGGCGACCGGTTCGAGATCCTGGAGATCGCGGCCTGTGCCGACCTCGTCATGGAGCGCGCCCGCGCCAAGGCGGAGGAGTTCAGCATTCCTCGTGCGTGCACCGTAGACGAGTTGCTGGCGATCGACGAGATCGACATCGTAGTGAACCTGACCGTCCCGCACGCCCACGCGGAGGTGGCCCTGGCGGCGCTGGAGGCCGGAAAGTCGGTCTACAGCGAGAAGCCCTTTGCGCTCAGCCGGGATGAAGGTCGGCCGGTGCTGGAGCTGGCCCGCGAGAAGGGCCTGCTCGTCGGCTGCGCACCCGACACGTTCCTCGGCGCCGGCGGCCAAACAGCCCGCAAGCTCATCGACGACGGGGCCATCGGCGAGCCCGTCGCCGCCGGCGCGCACATGATGAGCCACGGCCACGAGAGCTGGCACCCCGACCCGGAGTTCTACTACAAGCCGGGCGGCGGCCCGATGTTCGACATGGGGCCCTACTACCTCACCGCCCTCGTCAACCTACTCGGGCCAGTCCGGCGCCTGACGGGTTCGGCGACCATCAGCTTCCCCGAACGCACCATCACCAGCGAACCGAAGCGGGGCACGGTCATCCGGGTGGAGTGCCCGACCCACGTCACTGGCATCATGCAGTTCGCCAACGGGGCCGTCGGCACCATCACGACCACCTTCGACGTCTGGGCGGCTTCGCTGCCTGCCATCGAGATCTACGGCGCCGAGGGGACGTTGAGCGTTCCGAATCCCGGTGGGTTCGCCGGCCCCGCCTGCGTTCGCCTTGCGGGGGCCGAGGAATGGCGCGAAATCCCGGTGACCCATGGCTACGCCGACCAGAACCGGGGCCTCGGCGTGGCGGACATGGCTTACGCTCTACGGTCCGGGCGACTCCACCGGGCCAGCGGAGAGCTGGCCTTCCACGTGCTGGACATCATGGAGTCGTTCACCGACGCCTCGGAGCAGGGCCGCTACGTGGACCTGAGCAGCACGTGCGAGCGCCCCGCCATGCTGCCAGTGGGACTGCGGCCGGGCACCCTCGACGAGTGACCGCGGCGCCCGGCGAGGGGTGTTCACGGGTTGGCGCGGGCGTCGTTCGGGGCCGGGCCAAACACATCCTCGAGCCGCTTCGCCTCGGCCCTCAGCCGAGTGCTGCGGCCCGCGTCCGGCTCGTCCTGGGCCGCGAGACGCAACCGCAACACGGTCACCTCCCATCCATCCGTCGCTTGCAGGGCAAGGCTGGCAAGCCAGGGCCGAAGTACCGGCTCTTCTCCGGTTGCCACGATGGCAATGAGTACCGGCACCGAGGGATGGCCGATCTCGGCGAGTGCCGCCGCCGCCGGGTAGTCCTCCAGCGCGGGCGGCCGACCGGGCGCTACCCCGGGCCGTCGGAAGGTGATACTCTCAGCCAACACATCTACCGCCTCCGCCGCACGGAACGCACCGCAGAGCCCCATCGCGTCCGCCACCGCTTCAGGCCGCGCCTCCCGCAGCTTCTCATCATCTATGAAGGCAACCAGTTTGCTGATCAGCTCCGTCCTCCGCCCACGCACCTCCGCTACAGCAGCTTGACGCAGCCCCTCATCAGCGGAGGTCAGCGCCTCGTAGCCTGCCGGGGACTCGCCCTCGTCCATCTGGGAGGAGCCTGGCCTGGACTCGTGATGGGCGAGCGTCGCACAGCTCGCCAGCACGCACCACACCACCATTCGCAGGGGCCGCCGAGAGCTCGCCATACCTTGTTCTCCTTGGGTCGGCCGGGCTACTGCAGATTCCATTCGAGGCTGCTCAGTTGCCCCGTCGCCTGCGTGTTGTCGCCCCCAATGCCTCCCGACATCGACCATGTGTTGTTCTGGTACTTCCAGGACTGAGCCGTGTACCATTCAAACGGCGCCGAGCACAGCCGGCCATTCCAGTACGCCTTCGCGCGGAAGTTGCATCGATTGCGCCAGGCTGCACCGTCTCGTTCCCTTGCCTGATCCCAGACTCCGGGCGCGTCCACATCATACACCTTGCCCCCCGAGCCCCCCGATTGCGGATCATCGTCGCGGTAGGCCGCCGGACTGGTATCGTCGTAGTTGGCGGGAGCCGAACTCCTGAGGGTGCTCTCCCGCCAGTACTTGTGGAAGAACCCGCCCACGTCGCCACCGTACCTCTTGAGCATCACGTCTTGATCCCAGGAACTCGGGTTGCACTGGCCGCCGAACTCCGCCCCCCACCCCACTCGGTCCGTGTAGCTCCCGGTGCCCAGGCTGTCGGTCGGCGCGGTCGTCCGCCAGTTCATGTAGGTGCCGCGAGCGGCATTGTCGTTGTTGACCGTAGCCCAGATGTCCCACCCAATGCCCACCCACAGCACCCAGATGATGACCTGATCGGTGTCCTCGGCAGGGGGCGTGTAGTCTGGGTCGTCATAGACCGCGACATTGACCGTGAAGCTGCCGGCAACCGTCATCGTGTGGTCAACCGAGAGACCATACGCCAGGTCGCCGGTGTCGGGGAACCACCATTTCACGTAGTAGTCCTCGTCGCCTTCGTCTGCCAGCTCGGCCGTGAAGGTCTTGCTGTCCCCCTTGATGTAGCGGTTGGGATTGGGGACGTTCGCTCCGGGCTGGGTGATCGAGATCGTCACTGCGTCGGCGACCGAAGCGCCATAGACCACGAAGCAGAATGCGCACACCCAAGTGCTGATCGTCCTCGGCCCTGACATGCCATTCGACTCCTCTCTCAATAGGCTCACGTCGCGCGGCCCTACTGAGGCCCGGCGCCCTCCTCCATCTCAGCCAGCAGCTTGCGGCTCTGGTCCGCAACCGGCGAGCCGGGGCACCGTTCCCCGAGCGATTCAAGCCAGTGCGCACAACGCAGGCGGTTGTCCTTGGCATAGTAGTGTGTGGCGAGGGAGTACATCCCAAGGCACACCAGGTCCCCGGGTGCATCGGCCAACTCCATCAGCCTCCCGAGCACCTCCTCTGCGGCCTTGGCGTCGTTGCGAGCCAGGTGAGTGTCGAGCAAGCCGGACAGGATCACTCCTCGGTGAGCCGGGAGCGCGCCGCCGGGCTCTCTGCTGAGCCTTGCCAGCAGCGCGGCCCGCATGTCAAGATCGTCGGTGATCGTGCGCGCATAGCGGTAGAGGTCTCCAGCCGCCAACTCACCCGCCAGACCGTAAGCCTCCAAAGCTCGATAGGTCAGCCCAGCGAACTCCAGCTTCCCCTCCTCATAGTACCGGCCCGCCAGCTCCAGCAGCCGCAGCCGAGCCAGCGACGGGGAGCGACGGGCGACGTACTCGGCCAGCAGACGGCGGTAGGTCCGCACGGCATAGGTGGGGTTGGCCGCGCGACCATCGAGGGTGCCGAAGTAGTACGGTATGTCTCGGTAATGGCGTTCAGCCACCCTCTTGGCAGTCTCCAACAGGATCACGGTGGGCGCATGCTCCGTGCAGAAGGTCAGAGCGAACTCGTCCACGATCTGCGCTTGCTTAACGAATTGCTCCTCGAAGAGCGCTTCGGCCAGCGACTCCAGGGCAGGCAGCCGGTCGTCGTCAACGGATCGCGCCGCCATCGCCTCAACCAGGGCTAGCAGCCTCTCCGCCTGCACGACACCCGTCTCGGCCGTCGCCGCAGCCATCGCCCACGCCCGGGCGTACGCCTGGCCCCGCGCCTGCTCTGATGCACGGGCGGCCGCTTCCA
This sequence comes from uncultured bacterium, assembly GCA_965602825.1. Taxonomy (GTDB): domain Bacteria; phylum Armatimonadota; class Zipacnadia; order Zipacnadales; family VGFC01; genus CBFDAZ01. The sequence continues at coordinate 2,770 of CBFDAZ010000260.1, read as the reverse complement.
GTGCCGACAGCAACGTCGTCCGTCGTTCCCGGTCGGTGAACCAGTCCCCGGGAGAAGACCGACTCAGCCCCAGCCATGCCTCAATCTCCTCTTCCACATGGGCCAGTTCCGCTGTTGACGACCCGGACAGGGGGGCGGGCAGAGGCGGCCTGGATCCTGCCGGCAGGACGAAGGCACCACTCAGGATGGTGTTCATCGAGGCGTTCCGCCAGACGTGTACTCTCAGGTCCAGGGGGCCCACAACCCCGAACCGCTGATACACCCCGTTCAGGCACTCACGCACACTGCATCCTGCCAACACTTCCCCGCTGGTATTCTCGACGTAGACGGTGTATCGCCGGCTCGGCTCGTAGTAGTTATGATCGTTGACGAAGTACAGCAGCAGGTAGAAAACACCGTCAGGGATCTGGATGTCCAACACAAGATCGGGCCCGTGGCCTACGGATACGCTCTCGCCCTTATCGTCCCAGTTCGCCATGCGGTACGTCCGGGCGACCGGGTTGAAGTAGTTGCTCGGGTAGTCGTCCTCCGACTGGCTCCACCACTGGGCCGGCTGGTCCGGGTCACCCGTGTGCACTCGGCACTGGACCGGCCAGAGGGGCCCGCAGCAGACATCAATCGGGCCACTCTGTGCCGCCAGAACGGCGGCGCCATAGCTCAAGAACTGCCATTCGCCCTGCGTCTGTCGGTCCTCGCCCAGATACCACACGGGGCCTCCCGAACTCGAGGCCAGGCCTGCCAGGTCGTGTGAGGGGCTGCGACATCGCTCCACGGCCAGTGCCGCCTGTGACCGCAACTCCCACGAACCGGCGTTCTCGGCCAGACCCGCCAGAAGGGCGCCGGCCCCCGCGGGATCCCCCAGAAGCTCCAGACACTCCGCTTGCCCGAGGCGAGCCCTCTCCGACAGCCATCTGGGCAGGCCGGAGGCAGCGGTCTCGAAACGCTTGGCGGCTTCCTTGAGCCGGCCGGTAGACCGGGAGAGCTCGGCCAGTGCAAACTCAGTCCGCGCCGCTAAGGCCGGCAGTACCGGCTCTGCCCGGGCCCGGTGATAGAAGTCCTCGGCCTCTGCGTAGAACCCGCGCCAGTGTAACCATTGAGCGAAGGTGTAAGCGGCCAGCCCCGCATGGCAAGTGCCATCACAAGACGCGCAAAGATCCAGCCATTGCTCTCGCCCGCACGTGGTTCCGGGCGGGTGATCCGGCCCCGCATTCCGCGACCAAGCGGCCGCCAGGGCGGGCTCTGCCCCTTGCCCTGACCACAAAGCGGCACTCGCCGTACCGTACGAAGCAGCGTTCGCCGCCTCCCACCTGGCGACCAGGGACTGGATCTGCGGCTCTCGGCCCCCCTCAGTCTCCAGCAAGGCATCGCAGACCTTGGCCCACATTCCCAGCAGGCTACTCAGATGCTCGGCCGACAGGGGCGTGGTAACGGCATCCAGGTATGCCTGATTGCGTGCTTCCCTGGCCTGGTGCGTGGGACCCCGGTCCCCCGCAACCTCCAGGGCCGACAGAATGTGGTCGGGAGCCGGGGCCCAGTTGCCCCGCTTGGACAACTCCTCCCCGAGGGCGATGTGTGCTTCCCGAGCCGCCGGACTGGTCGAGTACGCCTCGACCAGCTCCGTGTAGGTCTCAATGCTCTCCGCCAACTTGCCGAGGCGCCTCTGCATGTCCGCCACGCGCAAGAGTTCTGCCGATCGTCTGAGCGGCTGGTCGAGGAACTCCCGGTTGCGTTGGTGCTGCTGTGTGGCACCGGCCACCGGGGGTCGCAGCGGGAGGGGCTCAGAGGCGGCCTTGACCGTGGCGCATGGGTGGTTGCCCAACAGGACTGCCACCGCCACCCAGACGAACGCAGAACGCATCCGCCGGGGCCTCGCGCCCGTCACACCGGTTGCATGAGCACCCCGGCGTATCACAGCGCTCCCCCGGCCCCCCAACCTCGGTTCACCGTCCCTGGTGGTCGGGCCAGTCTCACGGCTGATCGGTATCACCGCCCCCAGGGTTTGCACGTTGCTGCTGTATCCTGGCCGCTCGCGCGAGCGCCTCATCAGCTTTGGTCCGCTCCCCCTGAGACGCATAGCTCTCGGCGAGGATCAGGTATGCGCTCACTTTGATCGCGTCCGCCGCATCCCCAACGAGTGCTTCCAGGATCTCGACCGCCCTGTCGGGCTGCCCAAGCCTGGAGTAGCACGATCCCTGAAGCAATCTCGCCACATGCACTGCCCGCCGTTCCGGGACCGGTTGTGTATCGAGGTCTTCGACGAGCCCCCAGTCCGCCCCCGCAAGCTGGGCTTGCGTGCAGCATTCGCGCACGGTGCCCCGAGCAGTCGGCGCCAACTCGAGAGCCTTCGCCAACTCCAGAAGCGACTCGTCGTGTCGCCCGACGGCGCGGTACGCCTTGCCCAACCACAGGTGATGGGCGGCGACGTCTGCGCGACGGGCCACGACTTGCTCGAGCACCTCCACGCCAAGGGCCCCCTGCCCGGTGTTCACGCACGCAGCACCGATGAAGAGCAGTTGCGCAACCGGGAGCTCAGGCCAGTCGGGCCGGGAAGCTCGTGCCGCCAGGATGCGCTCCTGGGCGGCGAGTTCGGCAGTCTGCTGGCCGGCGGTCAGCCACTGGTAGACGCGGACCCTGACTGCCAACCCATCTGCGTGCGTGCCCAGCCACTCCTTGAGCACCCGGACCGCTTCCTCCGTCTCTCCCCTTGCCCAGAGGGCTTCGGCTGCTTCCCTCACGATCTCCTCATCGTCAGGCGCAAGGGCTCTTGCCA
>CBFDAZ010000259.1:0-7249 GCA_965602825.1 uncultured bacterium | reverse complement strand
GATGCGGCGATAGCACAGCGATCACGCGTGACACCGCACGAGCGCTTGCCGGCGAAACAGAACCGTCCTGTTACCTGTACAACTCAAGGGGAACCGGCACACCCATGGCAGGGAGTGACGAGCGCCTCGCGCAACAGGCGTTGCGCGGGGACCGGGAAGCCTTCGACACCATCGTCAAGCGCTACTACCCGCGAGTTCTGGGGCTGTGCCGGAAGCTCTTGGGCAACCGGGAGGTGGCTCACGATGCAGCTCAGGAGGCCTTCATCCGGGCCTATCACAAGCTGCATCTCTACGATCCCCACCACCGGTTCTCGGCCTGGTTGATGACCGTCACGGCTCGCCTGTGCGTCAACATAGGGCGACGTCGGGGGCAGGAAGCGGAGCCGTGGGAATCGCTGAGCGACAGCGACGGCAGTCTGGCGGACGAGGGGGCCGGGCCGCCGGAGGAGGTGGAGAAGGCAGAGGTCGCGCAGCGGGTCGGCCGGGCGGTTCGGTCGTTGCCCGATCTCTACAAGCCGGTCGCGGTCTTGCGGCACCTGGAGGGTCTGAGCTATCAAGAGATTGCGGACGTGACGGGCCTGCCCATCGGCACGGTCAAGGTCCACTTGTTTAGGGCCAAGAAGCATCTACGGGAGACGCTGGTCGATCTCGTCGACTCCGAGGTTGAGCACCATGCGGGAGACATGTGAGAGAATCAGAGCCCTGTTGCCGCACTACGCTGATGGCGAGGTCAGCGAGGGCGAAGCGGGGATGATCCGGGAGCATGTTGCGGCTTGCGCCGAGTGCCGGCGGGAGGCCGCGGAGTGGGCGGCTCTGGGGCGGATCGTGAGCGAGGGACTGCGGGCCGAGGAGCCTTTTGGGGCGGATGAGCTGGAGGCCGCGGTGCAGAGGGTACACGAGGCTAGGCCCCTCTGGCAGGCCGCTCCGACCCCGGTCCGTTTCTGGCGCTCCTGGGCGCCGGTTGCCGGGCTGGCGGCCCTGGCGCTCGTGATTGCCTTTGCCGCCAGCGACCTGCTGAGGTTCAGTTTCGCCGATGCCGGTGTGCTCTTGCGCGACGAAACGGCTGCGCTGGTCTCAGTCCCGGGGGAGTTGGCGACCGATGTTCCGCGCGACTACCAGGCCCTGCGGCGATCGGCCCGGTCCTGGCCGCAGCGGACCGCGGAAGGCCTCGGCGCCCAGTGGGATCGGGGCATGGCGCTCTCGCAGGCCGTCACGCGGCGGGTGGGGCCAGTGCCCTTGGCGGCGTGTGCTCTGCTACTCCTGGCAGCGAACTTCGCCCTGGTCCGAGAAGCCAGAAGCAGCCATGGCAGGTTACAGAGGGGTTGAGGTACCCATGCACCTTCCGGCCCATGCGCGACGAGCCGCTCCACTCTGTGGCTCTGTGGTTCTGGGCGCTCTTGCCTGTGGTTCGGCTCTCGCCCAAGGCACCCAGCCGGGCGGCGAGGCCCAGAGCCTGGTCTGGCTGCTCCTGTTGCCCGCAGTCGTCGTGTCCGGCGGCCTCTTGCAGGCGGTTGTGTCGGTCCTGTTCCCCCGTTGGACCGAGGCAACCCGAACGGCCGTCTCGACTCGACGCGGGCTTTGCCTTGGCTGGGGTGCAGCGATCGCCGCGCTGGCCTTCATCATCCTGGTGATCGGGTCGGCCGTGCCAGGTGTGGTGGCCTTCATCGCCGGGGTACTGGTCTTGCTGGCCCTGCTGCTATCGGTGGCGGGCTATGTCGGCATTGCCGCGGCCATGGGCGAGTGCCTGCTGGGGAGCACCGGAGCTACCAACGATCGAACGCCACTGCAGACTCTCGTCGGCGGACTGACGCTGTGCTTCGCCTGTCTCACTCCCGTTCTGGGCCAGATTCTGGCCCTGCTGTTGCTGCTCGCCTCGTTGGGCGCCGCGGTGGTCGGCTTGTTCACTCGGCCCGAAGTGCCCGAAGAAGCCACGTAGGGGCAACCCACGCAACGAGGCCCTTTCTCCCCGACGTGGAAGTCTCCATCGCCTCGACCTGCGCCACCCAGAAACGGAAGGGGTGCTGTCACAGTGGAGGACTGCATTTTCTGCAAGATTGCGACCAAGGAGATGCCGTCGGAGATCGTCGCCGAGGACGAAGAGACGATCGCCTTCAAGGACATCAATCCCCAGGCTCCCGTTCACATCCTGGTCATCCCGAAGAAGCACATCGCCAATAGCGCGGCGGCGGCAGCCGAAGATGAGGCGCTGCTGGGCCGGCTGATACGCACCGGCTGCCAGGTCGCCTTGGAGGCTGGAGTGAGCCAAACCGGCTTCCGGCTCGTCCTTAATAACGGGCGCGACGCCGGCGAAGCGGTGCCACACTTGCACCTCCATGTGTTGGGCGGCCGGGCTCTGGGATGGCCGCCCGGCTAGCCTGCAGACAGCCGGCGGGTCGGACTCGGTAGCGCCCGATGCAGTCGCACGGCCCGACGAAGGGGGATTGAGCAGGACATGAAGATCGCGATCGTGTATCACTCGGAGTCGGGCAACACTCAGAAGATGGCGGAGCTGGTGGCCGAGGGCTGCCGGAAGGTGGAGGGAGTCGAGCCGGCGCTCATGTCGGTGGAGCAGCTTGACACCGGTACGCTCGATGAGGCCGAGGCCGTGATCTTCGGCTCACCCACCTACGAGGGCACGTGCAGTTGGCAGATGAAGCAGCTTCTTGATACAATCTCTGTCAACCTGGCAGGGAAACTCGGGGGCGTCTTCGCCTCGCAGAACTGGCCGGGCGGAGGTGGCGCCGATCTGGCGGAAATCACCATGATCGCCGGAATGCTCGTGCGTGGAATGCTCATCTATTCCGGCGGGATTACGCGCGGAACGCCGTATCTGCACTTCGGCGCGGTCTCAGCAAGGGCCCCCGAGGGGCTGTACGCCGAACGGTGTGTCAAACTGGGAGAGAACATCGCTGCCAAGGCCGTCGATCTCTTCGGCCGGGACCAGTGAGATACAGATCACACACTCGCTCGTGCACCGGTGGCTACCTCCCATTTTGGTCCTGCGGCGATCTGGGTAGAATAGTAAGCTACGCAGACGATGCCGTGCTGTCGGGCGGTGGCGGTCCCGATGGTCTTGGGGCGCGCAGGCCGCTTCCCGAATCGTGATCGAGCGCACTGTGTGTGGTGTTATGGCTTTGGGGAACTTCGCCGCAGGCGCCTCCGTTGCACCGAGTACAGCGGAAGCGCCTTGCGGCCGGCAGAGCGGGACATTCTGATGGTCAGCCGCAAGCAGGGGAAATCAGGGGCGAGCGTTGTCGCGGGGAACGGAAGCGAGCTCCAGCGAGCGCAGTTCGAGGCGTTGTCCGGCGAGCGCAAGCGCGAGCTGTTCAACGCAGCGCTACGGATGACGCGCAACCGCGAAGACGCTGAGGATCTGGCCCAGGAGGCTCTGGCCAAGGCGTATGCGGCTTTCCACCAGTTCAAGCCCGGGACGAACTTCAAAGCGTGGATCTACCGGGTGCTGGTGAACACCTACATCAACCACTATCGACGCAGGAAACGCGCGCCGCAGGTGAAATCCTGGGAGGAGATGGCGGTAGACGGTGATGCGGACTACGCCCGCCCCGACCCAAACAAGTTCAGCTCTCCGGAAGAGGCCGTTCTGGCGCGCATGCCCGATGAAGAGGTCCAGCCGGCTCTCGAGTCGCTTCCCGACGAGTTCCGGATAGCCGTCATTCTGTCCGACGTAGACGACTTCTCGTACAAGGAGATCGCGAAGATACTGGGCATTCCGCTCGGGACGGTGAGGTCCCGGATATTCCGCGGCCGACGCTTGCTGAGACAGCGACTCGCCGAGTACGCCAGAGCGCAAGGAGTGCTTTAGGCTACCGGGCAGCGGCAAGAAAGAGTCCGGCTCCGAAGCGCGGCTACCGTTCAGCAGAGAGTGTGGTGACTTGCCACAAGTCCTATCGGGAGGGCGTAATGGACTGTTCCCTGCTGCAAGAGGACCTCTGCGCCTACGTCGATAACGAGTTGGATGACGCGGCCCGAGCACGGGTCAAGGCGCACGTAGATCAGTGCCGGCCTTGCGCCGACGAAATCGGCGCGTTTCGCGCGACCAAAGCCATCGTCGCGCGCCTGAAACTGCAGGACGAGACTCCCCCCGAATCGCTGCGGATCGTTCCCGAGGTTGCCGCCGCCGGCCGACAGCGCGTCTCCTGGCTGCGGCGGCCCGTGCCCGGCTATGCCGTGGCGCTAGCCGCGGCCGCCGTGCTCCTCGGCCTACTTGGCAGCTGGCAGTACTACGAGCGAGGCTTCATCCAGAGATCGCAGCAACGCGATGCGGTCTGGGCTCACTTGCGGGCCGTATCCTCGATCTCCCTCGATCAGCCTGGCCCCTTCACAAGCATCTCCACCAGGCCCACAGGGCAGCTCGCCGAAGGGCGGGCCGTTGCCCTCCGGGAAGGCGCGGCAACGATTGGCCCCCGGGCGGCCCTGCACACTGTCTACCTGGTGGGCGACCACGCCATCTCCCAGTACAAGTTCGCCTCGGGGGACTTCAAGACCGGCGGCCTCGCGGAGCACTCCGTCGCCAACAACGTATACCGGGTGGGCCGGGTCGGGGATTACAGCATTGCCTCGTATGAGCACCGGGGGGCGCAGATGGTGCTCGTCTCCGCCACCTCACCGGAGGCCTTACTGATCCTCGCGCAGAACATCCCCCTCGATACGCCATTCGACCCTCCGGACGTGGGCTACTGACGCCCCACGACCAGGCACGGACCTAGCGGCCGCCGGGCACGTTGCGGCGCCTCGGTGGCGAAGTCTGGTGCCCTGAACTCGATCTTACGCATGAGCAGAACCAGCGGAATGGCTGTACTGATGATGTCGGCTGTGGTCGCGGTGGTGGCCGCCCACTGGCTCCAGTCTGCCCGTCGGCCGGCGAACACAGGCTCGATCCCGGAGGAACAGCCGGAGGTCTTCGTGAGTCCGGTGCCCACCGAGTTCAGACCGGCGCGAGTGTCGTCAGGGGTGCTGGACAGCAGCACAGTGGCGTTGGACGTGACCTCCGTCGCCGTTCCCATCGACGAGATACTGGAGACCAACCTCGGGCCCGATGACCTCCCACCCCTGATCACCCCTTCGACGGTCGGGCCGTCCTCCGCCGGCGCGCCGGCCGACGATGATCTGGTGGTGGGGGTTGTGGTCGAGGAGATTCCCCGGGCGTACCCGTTGAGTGTGCTGAACTACCACTGGGTGGTCAACGACATCATCGAGGGGCGATCGGTAGTCGTCTTCTGGGACCCTGTGGCCGGGGCGGCGATGGCCTATCGGCCCGTCGCTAAGTACCAGCGGCTGCAGTTCGGGGCCAGTGGCCTGTTCTTCCAGGGGAATGGCCTCTTCTGCGAGACCGATACGACGAGCCTTCTCGTGCCCCTGATGGGTTCGTTTGTGACAGGGAAGCTCGCGGGAGAGCGTCTGGAAGCCCTGCCATCGTGGCGAGAGACGTGGAGCACGTGGGTCGAGCGCTGGCCGGAGAGCCGCGTTCTCTCGACGGATACGGGATACGAGAGACCGTACCACCGGGACCCCTTCACGGCACTGCAGGCCGCTGACGGGGAGACCGTGGACTACTTCGCAACCAGCACCATGCTGGTCCGGCCGACCCGGACCGACCCGGAGGAGCGTCTGCACCCCAAGGAGTGGGTGTTGGGCTTCCTGACGCCGGAGGACGAGGCGTACTGCTGCGCGTTGCGCGACCTGCCCAAAGATGAGGACGAGTCCGGCGCCGAGGTGGGCGGCGTGCGAGTGGCCCGGTTGCCGGCCGGTGGGGCTCAGGCAGAGCTTCCCGGCGAGGTCTGGCCACAGCAGGCGATCTGCTTCTACTTCGCCTGGTTCGGTGCTTACCCCGAGACCCTAGTTTGGTCCTCGGCCGAGGATGAGGAAGCCGAATGGTGATCCGGATTGCATCACCGGGTCAGGGAGCCGCCTGGCCCGTCGGAGTGGACTGTCATGGCAGATGAGAAGCTCGGATGCATCGTCCTGGCGGCCGGCGAGAGCAAGCGAATGAAATCCGGCACCAGCAAGGCTCTCCATGGGCTCTGTGGCGCCCCGATGTTGTCGCGGGTGCTGCGGACGCTGAGAGAGCTTGATCCCTCTCGCCTGGTCGTTGTGGTCGCTCCTAACGCAACCGGGGTTGAGGCTCTGGCGAAGTCCCACGGGGCCCTAACCTGCGTCCAGCCAGAGCCCCTCGGCACCGGCCACGCCGCTCTGCAGGCGGCCGGGCTCCTGGGTGACTTCGAGGGCACGATCCTGCTCACGTGCGTGGACATACCCCTCCTCCTCCGCGAGACCCTCGAGGCCCTGACCAAACAGCAGCGTCAGACCAACGCGGCCGCAGTCATCCTCACCGCGGAGTACCAGGACCCGACCGGCTACGGTCGCATCGTCCGGAGCCCCAACGGCTCGGTGCAGGCGATCGTGGAACACCGCGACGCCAACGAGGAGACGCTGCGGATTCGGGAGATCAACTCGTCGGTGTACTGTTTCCGCAGCCCACTGCTATTTGAGCTCGCGAGGCAGATTGGCTCGGAAAACGAGCAGGGGGAGCAGTATCTAACCGATGCGATCGAGATGATGGTGAGCCGAGGCGAGAGAGTTGAGGCGCTAGTGGTCGAGGACCCTCAGGAGATCGCCGGCATCAACGATCGCGTGCAGCTTGCCGAGGCGGAGCGCGTGCTGCGGGACCGCATCCGCGAGCGACTGATGCGTGACGGGGTGACGCTGGTCGATCCGGCCACGATCTATATCGACGAGGACGCGATCATCGGCCGAGACACTCTCATTCAGCCATGCACTTTCATTCGCGGCCAGAGCACCATCGGCACCGGCTGCAGCATCGGGCCGCATGTGACCATCGAGAGCTGTGATGTCGGCGACCGGGTGCAGATCATGCACGGATCGTTCGTTCGCGACAGCCAGGTGGGCGACGAAGCGACCATCGGGCCCTTCGCGCACATCCGGCAGCAATCCGTCGTCCACGACCGGGCGCGCGTTGCCAGCTACGTGGAGCTGAAGAACGCGGAGGTCGGCCAGGGAACAAAGATCACCCACTTCAGCTACCTCGGAGACGCCACCATGGGGCCTGAGGGCAATGTGGGCGCCGGCGCCGTCACCTGCAACTACGACGGCTTCCGGAAGCACCGCACCGTCATCGGGAAGGGCGCTTTCATCGGGACCAATGCCAGTCTCGTCGCGCCATTGACCATCGGGGACGGGGCGTACATCGGCGCCGGGTCAACCATCACCA
>CBFDAZ010000258.1:0-7280 GCA_965602825.1 uncultured bacterium | reverse complement strand
ATCGTCCGTACGTATCGCTCGCGTTGGTTCATCGGTGACAACTCCATGCGCCCTGTCATCTGCGTTGGGTGAGCTCCGGCCCGTAGATCGACCGTCATGGGACCGGCCGTTCCTGCACCTCGTCGAGAGCCAGTCGCAGAGCCGACTGCATGATCTGTTGGCCGACCGCGCCCTCGATGAGATTGCCCCACACGTGCAGAACCGTGCCAGTTCCCACTCCCCGCGTCTGGCGCCGTATGAGCGCGGCTGCGCACCCGTTGTAGCGTCGTCCCTCGCCATCCGTTAGGTAGGCCAGCGGGATGAACTCCGTGTCTGCTCCGCGCACTCGGGCCAGAGCACGCCAACGCTGGTCGCTGATGGCCGTCACGTCCACCGCTCTTGGCAGGAACGCGGCTGCCTCCGCATTGACCGCGGGCTCCAGGAGCATATTGCCCTGCGGTCGTTCGAAGCCATACTCCAGCGGAAGCATCAACGCCCGCAACATCGTGGGCATGGTCTGCCGGTGCCTCTGCCACTCGCCGGCCTCGAAGTCCATCGGGTACCAGAACTGAGTTGCATTACCGCACGCGATGAGAAAGCCACCTTCCTCCACATAGCGCACGTACGCATCAGCTCCGTCCCCCGGAAGTCGCCATGTGTTGACGAAGGTCTCCTCGCGCGGAGCGTGTACCGCGATCGGGAACCGTGAGGGTGTGAAGCCGATCGCGTCAACGAAGAGATCGGGGGCGATCCGCTCACAGCCCGCGTCCATCTCCGCGCAGATCGAATCCACGAGCTCCGCCCGGTCGGGATCGGTCAGAGGCAGGACCCCGACGACATTGGCGTGCGTCTTGCTCTGCGGAGGCGCCAATACGGGTCTCGCGGACCCCGGGGCACAGATCTCCGCCGCCTTCGTGAGCGACTCGTAGAGCACTGCGTCGGCGTGAGCGAAGTCGTCGCCGATCAACGTGCCCCAGACCCACAGGATGTTAGCATCGGTAAAGCCGGGCGAATGGCGCTTGATGAGAGTCATCGCGGGGCCGTAGCGCGTCCCGGTCTTGTCGTACAGGGCCAGCACGGGGATGAACTCGTCATCAGGCGGCAGCCTCGCCCCCGCGCCGGGCCGGAAGCGGCGATCCCCCGCCGCCGGGAAGGGGATGGTATCGGGTACTCCCGTGAGGACATCCTGTCCCTTCTCAAGCCTGAAGACCAGCTCCCCCTCGGGCACTTGCTCGAAGCCGATGGCGTTGTCTCGCCGTTCGTCCGGGCCGAGTAAGTCGAGTCCGAATCGCTTACCGAAGAGCGCCCACTCCTCACCGTTCTCGCCCGCGGGAGAAGCCACCAGATCGTCGGCGTACGTGAAGGGGCGGCAGGCGCCCATCACCACCAAGGTACCTCCCTGCTTCAGGTAGCGCAGCAGCGCCCCCTCGCCATCCCCGGGCGCTTTGACACTCCGCAGATAGTGCTCTGGTGCCGTGTATACGAGTATGGGGTACTCGGTGGGCTTGAGCACCGCTGGATCGACAGCTTCGGCCGGGCGGAGAGCAATCGACGGTATGCCCAGTTCATCGAGCGCGTCGCGGATCCTGCGCGCAGGAGGGCCGTGTGGAGGGAGGAACGCCGCCCGGATCTGCTTCCGGGCAAGCTGCGTGCGCACCCGCTTGCTGCAGCCGAATGCCATCTCCTCGCGAAGGCCTTGTGCGACCCGGGCCTCGCTCTCTCGCTCGCGGGCCTTGGCCACAACCTGCTCGACACGGCGAGCCGTATCAGGGCTTCGACGGTCGATTGTCACTGCGAAGAGCTGCGCATCGCCGAGCACCCAGATCTCCTCGATCTCCGCGTCCTTCGGCAGGGACACGGGATAGAGCCACAGCTCCCAGCTCTGCAGCGGGCCGCCCGTCCGGATCGGCAATCCCTTCCTGGGGTCCACACGAAGGTAGGCGCCGGTTGTCAGCGCAACGGCGACCTCTTTTGTCTTGACTTCGGAGCAAACGAGGAACACGCCTGCTGCCCGCTTCCACAGACGGAAGCTCTCCTTACGCACGGCCATCTTCCCGGCATTTGAGTCCGGCTCCACGATGACGTAGGGCACGCCGTGAGCGAAGGCCCGGCCCGCCGACAGCCCGGCCCACGATGCGCGGTCATCCCACGACCTGCTGACCTCTTCATTGCAGTGCCGGGCAAGACCGACGCACTCCATTCCGAGGACGCTCTCTGAACGGGGCCGTCCGTCAACAGCATGTGCCTTCGCCTCGGCCAAGGTCGAGGGTGCAGCGCCATCGACGGCCGCGATCTCGCCTATCTCCACCGTTGCGCCTGCGTGTGCCGTGAAGAGAAGATGCTCGTGATAGGCGCCCGCGACCGTCACGTCAAGCGCCGGCTCGCCATCGACGACCACCGGCAGATCGGACAGATCCCGAAACGGCGAACTGAAGACCATGCGGAAGGGCTGGTCGTAGTCGCCGGCAATCCTGAACGTGAAGTTGGCCGGCGACCGGAACCGGTAGTCCGACGCATCGAGCGCCGTTGTGCCCTTGCAGAACGCGATCGCAGCCGCACGACCCGCCGTCACCCGCAAGACGCTCTCGCCCACGGGCTGGGCCCATTCCCAGAACGAGTCCTGCGGCCCGTGCAGCGCCGTCCGCTTGCCCTTGCCGGCGGTCTCGCCGAACACGTCCAGATTCTCCGCCGTGTGGTAGCCGTCGGCCTCGAAGCCCGTGTGCCACTTCTCAAGCGCCCCTCGGACGTAGTATTTGAGGCGCAGGTCGCCGGTCTCGGCGTACATGACGATCATGGACCGGAATACGTCACACAACTCCGCCCAGCTCACCTGGCCCAGCCAGAACTTCGCATGGTTGCCGGGCATGAGGAAGGTGGGGTCAAGCGTATCGGTCTCGTCCGGATCATCCGTCGTAACATTCGCGTTCCGCCAGACCACCGTCTGGGCCAGACCGAAGGCCTCCCGTGCGATCTCCCGCTTGTGTGGGTCCGGGTCGTCGCCCAGCGAATAGTGGAGATTCATCAGGAAGTTGAGAGCTAGCCGTGATGTCTGGAGCGTGAACATCGAGCACGGGATGTCGCAGATGTCGCCTCGGGTGTAGACGTAGTGACGCGCCCAACTGTAGAGCCCTTCCACATGCCTCCAGAGCCGATCGCTCGGCTCGTGCAGGTACACGGCCAACAGAGCGCCCGCGAACCCGAACTGCTGTACGTTATGCGTCGTGTCGGCCGCCTCGCCACCGATCCAATCGTCCCAACCACCCCCGGAGGGGTGCTTCCAGTAGCAGCATTCGTCGCCATCGATGGTCTCCCAGAGCGCCCGCGAGAGCATCACGTCGATCTCGCGGCGCAGCTCCGCCAACTCGGCCTCGTCGCCGAGGCGGTAGGCGAGGTCTACAGCGCGGAAGTCGCCTCCGAACACCCGCGTCTGATCTCGGAAGAACTGCGAGCAGAAGGACTCGTCGGCCTTGTTGATTTGCCGGAAGAGAGCTGGGCTCGGCGCTCCGCTGGGAAGGCTATGTCGTTCCACCATCCAGCCCAAGTCATTCATCTGCGGTACCGGCGGCAGCAGATCGCTGTAACGGGACCACACGTGATCGAGAACGAACTCGTTGACGTCGTCCGTGGGGCCCAGGTGTAAGTCGAACAGCAGATCGAAGTGGCTCTCGACCGTGGTCGGTGCGGAGGGGTAAGTCAGCTCGTCCCAACCACGCTGGTACGGCCAAATGAGAGCGAATGCATCGCCGGGAGCGTCCCGGACGCCCCAGCAATAGGCGACGGAGATGTGCTTGCTGGACTTGTCTGTGCTGCGGGCATGCTGGAAGCTGTAGCCGACCATGTGGCCCGTGCTCGGCTTCCAGAGAGCGACCGCCGGGATCGTCAGAGCTCCGATGGCCGGTGCCGTGGACCAGCCATCCGCCCACTTCGCCCGCATATCCCGCCAACTGAAGGGATACGGGTCGGTCCGCGGTGTCGGCGCCAGAAGCCCGTGGAAGTAGTAGATCTCGGGCTCCCTGCTCGTACAGCGCAGGAAGTGCACGGGGCAGGGCTGCGACCAGGCGTCTTCCCAGGCGGCACGGTCGAAGGCTCTCATCTCAAGTCGGAAGTCCACCCGCGGGTATGGCTCACCACGAGTCAATGAGAAACGCACAAAGGACGACCGTCCCAGCTCAGGCGTGCCTCCGGTGCCGGAGGTGTTGAGGTCCCTCATCGTTAGCGACATGGAGCGCCCCTGCTTGCTCGCGGCGGCGCGTCGGGCGACCCAGCGAGCCCCCGAAGTCAGCTCGATAGTCGTCACCTCGTCCTCGCCCGCATAGACGCGCACCCCTGTCCAGTGGCCGGGGTGCCCCACGGTTTCCAAGCGCGTCTGGCCGTTGTCAATGGCCGGCGGCCGCTCTGCCGCTGGCATCGCCGCGCTGACCAGGAGCAAAAGCGGGAGAAACGCAATCGTCCGTCGCACGACACAGCGTGGCCTGGAAGGCTCGATTGTCACGCCAATGGACCTCCGGCAGCCTGTCTTCATCCGCCCAGCCTCAACGGAGATTCAAGACAACCGCAGCAGGCTCCTCCCGCCTCGAACGTGGAGGTCATCGGGAGACCACCGATGAAGGAGCGGGCGGCGTGCTTCTGGCGCCCGAAAACGCGAAACACCTGACCGTCTCCCTTGCGCCAAGGGCTTGGGCGCGCGTGACACCACGTTGCCCGGCGCCTCCAGCCCGACTACACTCGCCGGAGTGAACGATATGGTCTGGCCACTGCTGCTTCTCGCCTCGGCACCCTTCGCGGTCGGTCAGGAACCCAGCGATCGACCCAACTTGCTCATCAACGGGTCCTTCGAGGATGGTCTGGCGGGATGGCCCGCGGAGCACGGGTGGTACGAAAGCCCGAAGGGCAGTGGCAAAGGCACCAGCCGGTTCGGCGTGGCGACGGACATCGCTCGCGAGGGGACCCAGAGCGCCCTTGCGATCGGCACCGACAACCGCGGCATCATCCTGCAGGACGTTCGCCTCCGTTCGGAAGTGCACCGCGTAAGCGGCTGGGTCCGGTGCGAGGGGCTGGGGGAAGCCCAGGCGGCCCTCAATGTCGAATGGCTGACGGGTGACGTGCAGTACATTGGCGGGACCCCCGGCGGCTCGATCACCGGTGACACGGACTGGACGTTCATATCGGCAGACCTTACTCCCCCCGAAAACGCAGGGATTGCTCGTGTCGAGTGCTTGACGAACGCCAACAACTCGGGACGCGCCTGGTTCGACGACATCCGCCTGGTCAACGCCGCCGAAGGGGACCGCACTCCCCCGCCTCCGGTCCCGTTCCGGGTTGAGCCCTCATACTGGCTGACCGGTGCAGTCGGCGCCGATTGGTACGGATATGAGCCGCCGGAAGACATTGCGCAGTACTGGGTCTACGTGGCCAAGCAGCCATTCAGCCAGACCACCGGCCTCCAACCGGCCCACACAGCCACAGGCTCCGCCCGAGCAGCAGTTGTGAAGGGGCTGGAGGCGAATCAGGAGTACTTCGCGGTCGTCAAGCCCGTCGACGTGTACGGCAACATGCCCCAGGACGTCACGGCTGAGAGCGTGACACCGAAGCAGGCCGGCGCACCACAGATCGACGCGGTGCCGCTCCTCGGCCCCACTGGCGCTCTCGCCGTCACCCTCTCCGCGCCGCCCGGCCAAGACGCTCCCGAGGCATACGTCGTCACCACCGAGTGCGCTGGCAAGACGCAGGTGTGGAAATGCCCGGCCAGCGATCCCGGCGGAAGTGGGCACATTGCCGCACACGGCTTCCCGCACAACACGGCTGTAGCAGTGCGGGCCGCCGCTTCGGAGGACAGCGACGCCCCCTCGGCGACGGCCTTAGTTACCACTGCTGCGCCGGTCGATGGGAACCTACCCAAGCGCGGCGAAGTCTCCGGCATCGTTGTCTCCCGCGACGGGTCGCCGGTGGGTGACGCGACCATTCGGCTGACCCGCCTCGGCGAGCCGAGCCGCGAGGCCAGCGCCGATCCTGACGGCACCTTCTCCATCAAGGCGAGCGGCGCCCGGGCCCCGGCCGCAGCGCGCGTGGTCGCCTCTGCGCCCGGCTACCTCGCCGCCGCTGAGAGTATATTGCTCGGCGCCGGCAAGGTCCAGGTCAAGCTGGAGTTGACGCCGCGGGAGGAGGCCCCGTGGAGCCTGTCGACCGCCCCTCCTCTGGCTCAGGTCTTCCAGGACGATCGAGCCCCGAACGACACGCCGCAAACAATCAAGCTCCTCGCGATGCGCAATGAGCGGGAGTGCTATCAACTCGTCGTTCGGTCGAGAGCGCGCATCGGACCGATCCGCGTCTCGTTCGAGGATCTCCAGCATGTCGAGGGCAAACGGACTATTCCGGCAGACAACTTCTCGGCGAACTTCGTCAACTATGTCCCGGTGACTGAGAACTCCCGCGCCACGCCTCCGGAGGAGCTGGTCCGGGTTGCCCCGGCCGACTTCCCGGACGAGCTCAGCGATGACGCCGAACGCACTCTTGAGCCGGACGTGACGCAGCCGGTATTCCTGACCTTCCACGTGCCGCCCGGGACACGTCCGGGCAAGTACGAGGGAAACGTGTACCTCTCCACGCCTCTGGGCCTCGACCCGGTCTCCATCAGCATCGAGGTCCTGCCGGTCGACTTCCCCGAGGACACGCGCTTGTGGGTCGTCAACTGGTTCTCGACCGGCAGCTTCGGCGAGCGCTATGGTCTGGAGCCCTATGGTCTGGAATGGTGGGGGATGCTGCGCCATTACGCCCGCGTGTTCCGTCAACACCACCAGAATGTAGTAACCGTCTCGCCCGGCCTGTGTCAGATCTGGATTGAGGAGGACGGCTCAATCACCTATGACTGGAGTCGCTTCGACCGCTGGTGCGAGCTGTTCCTCGCAGAGGGGATGAAGCGGCTGACCGTCACCCACCTGGGCAGCCGCGGACCTGGTGGCTGGCAAGCGCCGGAGTTCGTGCTGCATGACCGTCCGGCGACCCGCCGGGCAACCGGGGCGAAGGCGACGGTCCCGGTCACCGACTTCGCGGCGGCGCTCCAGAAGCACCTCGAGGAGAAGGACTGGCTCGCCTTGGCGTACCAACACGTTGCCGATGAGCCCATCCCCATCAACGTAGAGTCCTGGAAGGAGCAATCCAACCGCATCCACGCCGCCGCACCGAAGCTCCGGCGCATGGACGCCATCCACGTACCTGACTTGAGGGGGTTCTGCGAGCTCTGGGTCCCCCAGCTCAACTACTTCGATCAGTGGCACGAGCAGTTCAGCCGCTGGCAGAAGGCC
>CBFDAZ010000257.1:0-7290 GCA_965602825.1 uncultured bacterium | reverse complement strand
ACAGACGCTGTTTGAGGATCGGGGTAATCATGCACAAGACGCCGTCCTTCTACATCAAGCCCGAGGATCGTGAGTGGTTCGTCGTCAGCGCCGCCGATGCGGCATTGGGGCGGCTGGCAGCGCGGATCGCCGCTGTGCTGAGGGGCAAGCACAAGCCCACCTTCACCCCGCACACGGACGGTGGCGACTTCGTCATCGTGACCGACGCCGAGAGGATCCGATTGACGGGGAAGAAGCCACGGCAGAAGATCTACTACCGCCACTCCGGCTATCCGGGCCATCTCAAAGCCGAAGAGTATCGCCATTTCATCGCCAGACGCCCCGAAGCGGTTATTATGAAGGCCGTGCGCGGGATGCTGCCTCATAACCGCCTGGGAGCGAGGATGCTGAAGAGGCTGCGGGTCTACAAGGGGCCGGAGCACCCCCATCAACCGCAGCAGCCCGCCCCGCTGCCATGACAGCGGATCGCGACGTTCCGGAGACGCTACTCTCCGCAGTAGATAGTGGCTTCAAGGAGGTCGGACAGTGGAACAGACCAGATGCTACGGCACCGGCCATCGCAAGGACGCGACAGCGAGGGTCTGGCTGACTGAAGGCAATGGGCAGATCATGGTGAACAACAAGCCGCTGGAGGAGTTCCTCCCTCGGGAGAGCCTCATCCGCATCGTCAACCAACCCTTCGAGGTGACCGACACCGCGGGGCGGTTCGATGTGAAGGCCTTCACGCGTGGTGGCGGCCCGTCGGGCCAGGCTGGCGCGCTGCGGCACGGCATCGCCAAGGCCCTGGTGGAGTACGAGGAGGAGTTCAGGACCATCCTCAGACGCAGTGGGCACTTGACGCGCGACCCTCGTGTCAAAGAACGCAAGAAAGCCGGGTTCCGTCGTGCCCGGCGCGGCAAGCAGTTCTCGAAGCGGTAACGGGTCCGCCGCCGGCCGGGGAAGGACTGAGTGGCGCAATGGCGAAACTGCAACTGGGAGGTGGGGAGGCGATGGCTAGACAGGTCCAAGGCAGGTGGCGAGTTCCGTCGTCCCGGACCCTCGTCTGCAGTCTTGTCGGAGGTGCGGGGCTGCTACTGCTGGCAGCCCTGGTTGGCTGCGGCAGCGTCGCCGACGTCGGTTCCGGCGCCAGCCGGGCCGGGGTGGAGCCGGTTCGTGGGGCCTACGGGTACTCAGGCTCAGGCTCTGCAGCCGATCTTGAGGCCGCCGAGAAGCGGGCCGAGTCCATCGCCCGGTCCAACGAGAAGCCGGGGAAGAAGACGGCGGGGTTGCTGAAAGAGATGAAGCAACACCCCGACGAGGAGGCAGAGGTGGCGGCGGAGACAGAGCCGGAGCCCCGGGCCGGGCTGGAAGACGAGGCAAAGACGAAGCTGCTGGCTCAGGAGCGTGGCACTGCGGGCCAGATCACCGGTGGATTTGCATCGGTTGAGGACTTCGAAGACTGAGATTCCGGTCATTCTCCGGCGTGGGACAACCCGGTGCGAGCCCGATGCGGACGGCGCGCGAAGAGGTGCGCCGTTTTCGTTTGCCGATGGACGCAACCTCGTGCTGTCAGAGGCAACTAATAGAGTAACGACCGCTGTCGATTCCGAGCGCAGGCACTCCGGGGGAAAGATGCCATGCTTCTCCTCGCCATGCTGACCGTCCTGAGTCCATCGCTTGGGGCAGCCCAGGTGGCTGATGACGTGCAGGCCCGGCGGGCACGGTTGCTGGCCCTGATCCTCGAATACGGGGAAGCCGAGTTCAGGAACATGCCCGGCCCCGGGTCGGACGCGCCTCCCGCGGGTGCCTATCTGGAGGCGATCGGTGGGGGACGCCCGACGGTACCCCGCGGCGCTCTGGAGTATGCTGCGGCCCTCTTGACGGCTGATCTCCTGCCTCAGTGCGCGGACGGCATTGTGAACGATGTACTGGCGACGCAGGCTGCGCCGGGTGCGGGCAGACAGGCGGGCGCCTTCCCCTGGCAGCTTGGTTCCGAGCCTGATCCGGCGGCAACGGCCTACGTGGTGCCCTGGCTGGCCTACATCCAACGGGAGTTGAATGAGAAGCTCCCGGCCCAGACGCAGGCGCGGCTGGCTGCAGCGCTGCAGCCAGCGCTGAACGCGGTCCGTCGGCTCAAGGTGACGCCGGCCCAAACGGGCCTCTTCTTGATGAAGACCGGCGCGGAAGCGATGTTGGCGCGGGAGTTGGAGGGCGAGGCCGGTCCGGCCAAGTCGGGGGTGGCCGCCGATCTGGCGGCCTGGACCAAGTTCACCCAGGAGAACGGCATCCCCGAGGCGCAGAGCCCAAGCTACTCCGTGGATGCCGTTGCCGGGCTGAACTGGGTCTGGATCGCGGCGCCAGATGAGGAGACAAGGGCGGCTGCCGGGGCCGGCCTGGAGTATCTGCACCATGACCTGGCCCTGCGGTATCACCCGAAGTCGGCCATGGTTGCCGGGGCTCTTGTTCGGGCCTTCCCCCGCGACTACGTCACCGGGATGAGTGCCTCACAGTACCTCCTGTACGCCCAGTACGGTCGCCCCGAGTTGAGTTCGGCGCCGCCCTTCGCCATGTTCCTTACCTTGTCGGGCTTCGTGCCGGGCGCCGAGAGCCAGGCTGCCGCAATCCTCGATGTTCCCCGGACGGTGGCATCGCGCGTACCTGGCCGTACATCGACGACCTACCTCGACCCCCAGTTCTCCGTCGGCACCATGAGCGGCGAGGTAGCCTCCGGAACGGTTCCGGTCCTGCTCACCTACCCCAACGACACGCGACCCTCCGCCTACTGCGTTGTCCAGCCGCTTCCGGCGCGAGTCGCCGCCGTGCAGGAGGGCGCCAGGGCTCTCGTCAGTTTCGACTTCGATGACATCGGCTACGATCATGCCCGAGTGCATGCCGGCGTAGAGGTCCACCTGGGTACCGAGGATGCCGTCGATCGTGTGCTGGTGAACCAGACGCCCTACGCTGCTGACTACCCGGTCGCCGTGCCAACGAAGTCCGCGGTGGTGACCGATCGGGACGGGGTCTTCACAAGCGTTACCGTCGTTGCCCACGGTCCGGCTACCCCTCAGAAGAGGGAGGCCTCCCCGAAGCCGGCGGCGCTGGAGTGGATGGCCGGGGACGAGGGCGAACCCCGTGAACTCATCGTCAGGGTCCAGGCTCGGGACGCCAACTCGCGCCAGTTGGCTCGAGACAACTACCGCGTGGCGCTGGCGGTAGAGATGGCGAGCCGCGCTTCGTTCCGTACACTCGAGGAGTTTGCCGCCCACATCTACGAGACACGTACGCGGGCTGAGGTCAAGGCCAAGCGCGTGAAGGTGGGGGAGAAGGTGGACGGTGCGGACCTGGTTCCCGGCCACCGACGACCTGTGGAACGGGCCCGCTGGATCTTCGACTACCTCGTCATCCAGACGCTGCAATACCAGAGCGGCGACGACTTGCTGGTGCTGACCGAGGATCTGGAGCAGAACGAGATCGTTTCCCGAACGCTCAACGGCGTCGAGCAGAGCTGGGACTTCCTGTATCTGTCCCCCTCGCTCAACCATCTGCCGGGGGATGCTCTGGATAGCGTCCTGCGCCCGCCGCCGCCCTCGCCACAGCCCCAGCCTACGCACGATGAGGCCGCCGGCTAGCACCCCAACCAGCCTGACCTTCGATTGCGGAGTTGAACCGCCCGTGCCAGTGCGTGGCCCCCTGCGCGGAGGGTGCGCCGGACCGACCAGCGAACAACTTGGCCGGGAGGCGATCGGCATGCGCTTCTGGGTTGCTTTGGCTTGCCTTGCGGCTGTGCTCTCGCCGGTTGTCAGCCAAGCGGCGTCCCGCGTCGCGAAGCGAGTCATCCGCGACGACGCGGCCGGCATGGTGGAGTGTCTCGTCAACGGCGGGTTTGAGGAGACGACTGAAGCCGGGCGTACGGCCAGCGGCTGGGACTACTGGCAGGAAGGCTACTCAGCCGAGCAGGACACCACTCGCTCCGGTGCCGCGGCCGTCCGCTGCTCCTCGACCGACCCGGAACCGGAGTACGGGGCGGCCCAGACGGTCGCCTTGAACCAGACGGACCCCCTGCCCATCGTGGCCGGCGGTTGGAGCAAGGCCGAGGATGTCTCCGGCAGCCCGGGCAGCGGCTACTCGGTCTACGTGGACATAACCTACACGGATGGCACGCCGCTTTGGGGCCAGATCAGCGCTTTCGACACCGGCACACACGACTGGCAGCGACACGAGGTCCTGGTTGTCCCGGAGAAGCCGGTCCGTGAGTTGAACGTCTACGGGCTCTTCCGCGGTCATACAGGCACGGTCTACTTCGACGACTTCTCGGTCCGGCAGCTCGAGCTGGCGGAGGGCGCGCAGCTCTTCGACGGGGTGCCGGTCATGTCGGGCGAGCCGGCCCAGGCGGGGCCACCGATGCAGCTTCTCGTCAGGGATGTTGCGGCCAACAGCGACTTCCTCGCCCCCGAGCTGACGTCCACCAGTCCTGCCCGAGACGGGATGGTCCGGGAGTACGCTTGCCCTGAGCTTGATCTTCGCATCCGGACGGAGTGGCGGACGGGCGTGCCGAAGGACGGCGCGAGCGTCCGGGGTCAGGTGGAAGACCTGCGCGGCGAGGACCGAGCCATCGCCGTCTACGTCGTGGAGAGCGCAGACTTCGCCGGCGGCGAGTTCGGCCTTGACATGCGGAAGTCCACCCGCATCGACGAAGCGGTCACCTACTCCAACAGCAAGCAGATCGGCGCCGGCACGAACGGCCGCATGAGCTGGTACCCCATCGCTCCAGTCTGGGATGACGACCGAGGTCTCTGCGTGGCGACGTCGCTGGGCGAGCCGCGTGTCTGCCGCCTGGCTTACGACGCCGGCAGCCTGGAGCTGTACGCCGCCTTCGACCTGGGCCTCAGCCCGGCGACGAGCAAGTTCCCGTCGCGCGCGACGTTCACCGCGGTCACCTACCCGTTCGATCCCGATTGGGGCTTCCGCGCAGCCCTGGCGTCTTACTACGCGCTCTTCCCCGAGTACTTCGAGAAGCGCGTTGAGCGTGAAGGCATCTGGATGCCCTTCACCGACATCGCCACGGTACAGGACCCCGACGACTTCGGCTTCATGTTCAAGGAGGGGGACAACAACGTCGCATGGGACGAGGCGCACGAGATCTACACCTTCGTCTATGTGGAACCGATGAGCCACTGGCTGCCCCTTGCGCCCGAGGTCCGGAGGACGTACGAGGCGGCAGTCGCCGAGATCGAACGGCGCGCGGCCACCGAGGCCCAGTCGCAGGCGACTCTCCAGTCGGGCTACTGGAGAGCCAACGGCTCGTACCATCTGTGGCTACTGGATGCGCCCTGGTGCGACGGGGCGATGCTGGCGACGAATCCCGATCCGGATCTCTGCAGCGATAGGCCCGACCTGATGACCCAGGCGAAGCATGAGTTCGCCACGATCGACCGCGCCCTTGAGAGAGCGTCGCAGGCGACCACCGGTGCGTGGCGCGCTTACGGCGACGGCTTCGAGGAGGTGGAAGGAGTCGCGCGGAACGGGCAGCGCTCCGCCGGCTGCACCAACGAGGCGGGGCAGGAGCACGGCCTGACGCAGACGGTCGTCGTCCGCCAGCAGGACGCGGCGCCACTGGTCGCGAGGGCCTGGTCCCGGGCGGACGGCGTGACGGGCGACGACAGTATCGACTACTCGCTGTATCTGGACCTGGTACACACTGACGGTACGTCGACCTGGGGCCATGTCACGCCCTTCCGCACGGGCACTCACGACTGGCAGCAGGCCGAGGTGGTCATCGGGCCCGAGAAGCCCGTTCAGACGGTAACGCTGAACCTGCTGTTGCGGCGCCAGCACACCGGACAAGCATGGTTTGACGACGTCTTCCTTGGCCAGGAGGGTAGCGACGAGAACCTCCTGAAGCACCCAGGCTTCGAAGTGCCGCCGACACCGTCGGAGCCCGCCGAGCTCGACGGGACCTACATCGACTCCTACGAGATGGCCGCCACCGAACAGAACTACCGCCGCGAGCACTGGGCGTACGTTGACCTCCCGCTCACCTTCAGCCTGACGACACGCGAGGTCTGCTCCCTCGGCATCTTCCACACCTACGAGTTCGAGCGTGAGCTCGCGAAGCGGATGCATGCACGGGGCAAGCTGACCTTCGCGAACGCCACGCTCATGAACTTCGCCTTCCCGGCGCATCTCCTCGACGTGATGGGGATCGAGACGAACTGGGCTCCGGGGGGCGTCTACACACCGAACTCCGACGAGGTCATGAACTTCCGGCGCGCGCTCTGCTACCGGAAGCCATACTGCCTCCTGTTGAACACGGACTACAACGCCTTCAAGCCCGAGTGGGTCGAGCTGTACTTCAAACGTTGCACCTTCTACGCGATCTTCCCCAGTTTCTTCAGCCACAACGCCGCCGATGATCCATACTGGCAGAACCCTGCGCTCTACAACCGGGACCGGCCGTTGTTCCTGAAGTACATCCCCGTCATTCGGACTCTCAGCCGGGTCGGCTGGGAGCCGATCCCCCATGCGCGGGTGACGGAAGGCGGCGACGGCGTATACGTGGAGCGCTACGGGGACGATCTGGCGGACGGCCTGTACCTGACGCTGTTCAACGACAGCCGGCAAGCGAGCACCTTCGGGCTGTCAATCGAGGCGGACCGACTGGGGCTCACGGCGGGAGCAGCCACGGCGGAGGACGTCCTTACCGGAGCCAGTATCGACCTGGACGCCGCGGGGGAAATCCTGAGGCTTGCCGGCAGCTTGGCCGCCGAGGACGTGCGGATCATGCGGCTATCGGCGCGCTGACTTACAGGTCAGAGCCGGCGCCCTGCCACGGGCGCTGCACCTTGCCACGCGAACCGCGTGCTCACGGGCACGGTCAGCCTGGTGGGGCAGAGGCCTCTCGCTTGTAGACCTGCTCCTGGGAGATCGTCACCTGGCCGTCAGTCACTCGCCTGGTGAGCGACAGCTCGTCGTCACCCCGCAAGTAACCGGGCAGTCGAAGCGTCTTACCCTCCGCCGACGGGTCGATCGTTGATTGCTCCACATTCAGCACCAGGACCCCATTCTCGATCGACCACGTGCCCGTCTCGGATTGTACCGGGCTGTCCTCGTCGTCCACGAAGTCGAGCTCGTAGGTCCAGTCCTTGTGGAACTGGAAGAGCCCGGACACTAGCTGAATCCAGGACGGATTGCCGTCGTCAAAGAGCTTCCAGAGACGCCAGACGCCATACAGCTTCTTGGCGACCAGAGCCGCCTCCACGATCCCGCCGCCGCAGCCCGTGAACATGGGCAGGCACACCAGGAGCAGCAGCA
>CBFDAZ010000256.1:0-7295 GCA_965602825.1 uncultured bacterium | reverse complement strand
GTAATCAAATCCGTCGGCACCGCGATCTCCTTGGGAATCTCATGCCCCTCAAGCAACGCCACCGCGCAGCGAACGCCCCAGGCGCCCATGAGATCGGGGTGTTGCTCGATGGTGCAGAGGAGGCCCCCCGCCTTGATCTTCTCCTGCGCCTCCTCCAGGTTGTCGTAAGCCGCCACCAGGATCTCGCCCTTCTGTCCGGCGCCCTCGATCGCTCGCAGGGCGCCTAGCGCCATCATGTCATTCGCGCAGAACAGCCCGGTGATCTCGGGATGAGCCGTCAGCATGTTGGCGAACACGGTCTCCCCTTGCTCCAGCTCCCACTTCGCCGACTGGCTGTCCGCGAGCTTGATGTCCGGGTAGTCCGTCATAGCCCTCTCGAAGCCGCGCTTCCGGGCCTCCGCGTTGTCTACCCCGCGGATCCCCTCCAGCATGGCAATGTTGCCCTCGCCGCCCATCGCCTCCGCCAGGTGGCGGGTCGCCTTCTCCGCGCCTTCGGCGTTGTCCGGGCCGATGAAGGTGACGAGCTCCAACCCCGCCGCCGCCGCCGCATCGGGATCGATCCGGTTGTCGAGATTGATGACCGGGATGTCCTCCTCGTTGGCCTTCAGGAGAGCCGGGATCAGGGTCTTGGAGTCAGCCGGCGCGATACAGATCACATCCATGGCACTCGCGATGGCATTCTCCACCAGGCCGGCCTGCTGCTCGTCGGAGGTCTCCTTGGGCGCCGCCTGGCTCGACAGGTCGATGCCCAGTTCCTTGGCCTCCGCCTTCGCGCCCTCATCCATTGTCTGGAAGAACGGATTGCTGAAGGTCTTCATGATGAGGGCGATCTTGTATTCCCTCGACGGCTTGAGGTCCGGGAACTCCGGCATCTCCGAGGCTTCCGGTGCCGTGGCAACGGGCTCCTCAGGTGTGGTCGGTAGCTCTGTGACGACAGGTGTTGATGTGGGCGGCTGGGGCTTGCCGGGGCAGCCGGACAGCAGGCAGGCGCCGAGCCCAACCAGCACGATCGCGGCAGCTATGGCAGAGCGCATCAGTCATCCCTCTCTTCCCGTAGAGAACGCAGGTAATCCTGTTTCATCCTGTCCATCCTGTTTGCCATCCCTGTCTTCTCGTGCAGCACGGAATGGCTACCGTTTCCTCGCCCGCCACCTCATCCGCAGGCGATCGGCGCCGACGGCGAGGACGATCACCGAGCCGATGATGACCTTCTGCCAGTATTCCGGCACCGACAGCAGCCCCAGACCGTTGGCCAGGACGCCCATGATCAGCGCCCCGATCAGCGTCCCCAGGATGTCCCCTTCGCCGCCCGACAGGCTCGTCCCGCCGACGATGACGGCGGCAATGGCGTACAGCTCCAGCCCGTCCTGCGCCAGGGGGTTCCCGGCAGCCATCCTGACCAGGTAGATAGTCGCCCCCAGCGCTGCGCAGAGGCCGCTGGCAACGTACGTCATCAGCTTCACGCTGCCGATCGGCACACCCGACAGGCGCGATGCCTCCTCGTTTCCGCCGACGGCGTACACGTACCTGCCGTGGCGGGTGAACGAGAGGAACGCGTACGCGACGAGGACCGCGGATAGAGTGACGATGACGGGAATGGCGAACGTCCCGCCGCTGAGGGCGTCAACCGTGATCGTCTTGCCGCCCGCCAACACGTACGCCAGTCCGCGGCCAACGAACATCGTGCCCAGGGTCACGATGAACGGCGGGGCGTCGATGTGCACCACGAGAGCCCCGTTCAGCAGGCCGAACAGCACGCCGGCGCCGAGGCAAGCGGCGACGCCGAGGGCCACGCCAGCACCGCTGTCCAGTTCGCGCACCACAACCGCCAGCGAGACACTACACAACGCAACGACCGAGCCCACGGACAGGTCGATGCCGCCGGCGATGATCACCAGCGTCATGCCAACCGCGGCGACGGTGGTGATGCTGCACTGGACGAGGACGTTCCGCAGGTTGAGCTCGCTCAGGAACGTCGGCGGGCCCCAGTCGTTCTTCCAGGAGGTGAGCAACGCCATGGCCGCACAGATCACGGCCAGGGCGACGACCATGCCAAGGACGCGGTAGCTGACTCCAACCATCGGGGGGTTCCCTCTCCCCAGGGAGAACGGCGGCTTGTCCCTTCGTCTTGCGCGCCGAAAGTCCTCGACCCGACGCGCGGGCCAGGTCAACCCGGTCTATTCACGACGAACGTCGCGGGCAACCCGCTCTTTTGAAAAAGAGCCGGTTTCCCGCGCCCTTCCGGCAGAAAACTCTGTTCCGGTGTGGGTGCTTGCCGCGAAACAGACTGTACTGCGGATGGCCCCACTCCGGGACCACGGATGCAGGTCGGTAACGGCCTCCCGGCTGCCTTCACGTGCTTTGGCCGCAGTGCATCGTGAATCATGCGGGCTAACCGGCTGTGACCGGAAGGACAGTTCAACGCCAGGCGCGAAGTCGGTTCTGCGGAGCGATTCCCAGGGAGGTCATCATGCCGGTAGCGGGTCTGGTCCTGCTCACTCTCATCGCAGCTCGCGGCCAGGCCGGCCCGGAGGCCGGCCCGGATACGACCGCCCTTTTGCGGGATGACTTCTCGTCAGAGAGCCTCGACCAGTCGAAGTGGCTCCACACCATTCAGAACGACTTCGAGACGGAAGTGGTGGACATCGCGGACGGCAGGCTCCGCATGGC
Source organism: uncultured bacterium (assembly GCA_965602825.1). Taxonomy (GTDB): domain Bacteria; phylum Armatimonadota; class Zipacnadia; order Zipacnadales; family VGFC01; genus CBFDAZ01. The sequence goes on along the minus strand of CBFDAZ010000256.1, from coordinate 4,625 downwards.
GGCCTCGTCCGTCGGCACCGACGACCGTACGGTCAAGTTCCACGGCGTGCGGACGGCCGAGCCCGTGGTCGATCTGAGCGGTGGTGTCTCGGTCAGCTTTGATCTGGACTGGAACGACCAGGCCAACGGCTGCTACATGGCTGCGGGGGCATACATCTGTCCTACGGTTGCGGACAACCCGCGCGAGGAGAGTAACTGGCTCCGCATCCAGTACATAGGCGTTCCGCCGGGTAAGAACGCCCGCTGCTTGGTCTCGGCCAGGGTGGCCGGTCGCGAGAGGAGGCTACTCACCGAGGACTGGCCGCAGGAGCGCACGGGCCGGAAGATCGGCCTTCAGCATCTTGAAGTCACCCTCGACCGGGACGCCATCCTCGTCAACGAGAACGGCAAGCTCATCCTTCAGGCTGACGAACTCAACCTGCCGTTCGGCAACGCATACCTGTACCTCCAGCACACGACCCACAGCAACTACCGCCTGCGCGAAGTCTTGTTCGACAACGTGGTCGTGGCGAAGTGAACTCCCCTGGCGATCGGCCGTTGCCCGCAGCCCGGACGCCGTCACTCGGTCGTCTGATGGCCACGGCGCATGCAGTCGGGCGGGGCTATCCGCCCTGGTCACCAGGCGCAACACACTGCAGGACGTTGCGGAGGAGTTCGGGCTTCGGAGCTGAGATCGATGGTCAGGCCGCCGGGTCCGGGTCTGCACGGACGGCCCGGCCGGCCCCGATCGAGGCCAGGCGCAAGGCGACCTGCTCCACCTTCTCCTCGCCATCCAACTGCTCGATCGAGAGAAGCTCGACTTGCTGATGGATGATGTCGTAAGTGTACCAGACCCTGATGGCAGGTGCGTTGGGGAAAGGGTCAGTCATTATCCGATGCAGCCGAGTGCCCCGTACCTGAGGGAAGCGTCGCGGATCCCGCTCGAGGGCCCACGTTACGCCCGACAGAATCTCGTCGAGCCTCGGCACCTCGAGCTCGATGGCGGCCTTCTCCTCCGCGAACTGCGGTGACTCGACGACGGTTCTAGAAGACATCCCAATTGTGCTCCCGTGCCATCTGTCTGCCGTGCTCCATCTCATACGGCGAGGTTGGTCGGTCGGACAGGAAGACGAGCGGGTAGGGAATCGTCTCGCCCACTGAGGCCATTCCCCACCCCGAAACGCCCTGCGGCCAGCCACACTCGATCCGTGTGTCGGTGGGCCGGAAGGTGTCGAGGATCAGGCCGACCAGAGCAATCTCCTGGGCCGTGAACGCGTCGAGCAGTGGCTTTCTCAGGGCTACGGGCCGTCGCTGCTCGTAGGGCGCGTAGGGCACATATTGCATTGCCAGGGAGCCTTCGTCGGTCAACCGGGCGCGGACCGCGTCAATCTGTTGCGGCATGGGACCATGCTGCAGCTTGACGTAAGCGCCCCCCGTTATCGGGTGCCCCAGCTCGGCGTAGGCAAACATGTCCGCGGCGAAGAGAATCTTGTTGAGCTTGACCGCATCGAACAGCGGGTCATCCTCGCTCTTGACCGCAACGTAGAGGATCAACTCACAGAGCTTCTCCTCGTCACACGCCGACGTCTCGTCCGGCAACAAACTCACCCCACGGTCGCGCCCGTCCCGTGGCACTCAGGCGCGCTGTAGTCGCACATATACTCTATTCCACATGCCACCCATTGTCTGAAATGTAAGGTTTGTCTTGGACGAGCCGATTGGGGAAGCCGCCCGCGGCGGGGATGATCCGGCAGTCGTCCGTGCTCGCGGGCCGCTGAGGTGGTGCCGCGTCAGGGCGAGCCCTCAGCCAGCTCGCGGACAGTCCGGACAACGTGGTTCACCGAGGGCAGCGCGCAATCCTGGAGTGGCACCGAGTACGGCAGGGGCACGTCCGCAGCACAGATGCGTACCGGCGCGGTGCTCAGAGCCTCAAAGGCGTTGTCCGTGATAAGGGCGATGATCTCCGCCGCCGCGCCTGCTGTCCGACAATCCTCGGTCAGCACGAGCACGCGTCCCGTCTTGCGGGCCGAGGCGAGCATTGCCTCGACGTCCAGGGGCACGAGAGTGCGGAGGTCCACCACCTCGACACCGATCCCATCCCCGGCCAGCGTCCCGGCCGCCTCGAGTGCCATGGTCACGCCGCGACCGTAGGTGATGATCGACACATCCGTGCCCTCGCGCTTGATCGCGGCCTTGCCGAACGGGATCACGTACTCGCCCTCCGGCACCGGGCCCTTATCCTGCAGCAGCCCCTTGTGCTCCAGGAAGACAACCGGATCGGCGTCGCGGATCGCGGCGGCCAGCAAGCCCTTGGCCTCCCCCGGCGTCGAGGGGCAGACGACCTTCAGGCCCGGCGTGTGCATGAACCACGCCTCCAGGCTCTGCGAATGCTGCGCCCCCCGCGCCCGACCGGCACAGCCGGACGTCGCGCGTATCACCAGGGGGAGACTCACCTGGCCGCCGAACATGTAGCGCATCTTGGCCGCCTGGTTGGCGATCTGGTCCATAGCCACCGTGCAGAAATCCGAGAACATGATCTCAGTCACGGGTCGCAGGCCCTGCATCGCCGCTCCCACGCCGCACCCGATGATGGCAGCCTCCGAGATGGGCGTGTCCCGCACCCGGTCCGGCCCGAAGTGCTCGAGCATCCCGGCGCTCACCTGGAAGGCGCCGCCACGCTTGCCGACATCCTCGCCAATCAGGACCACCGTCTCGTCGCGCTCCATCTCCTGCCACAACGCCTCACCCAGCGCCTCAATGAACGTCTTCTCCGGAGCGTCCGCCGGTGGGGCGCCCGGATCGGGCAGCTCCGGCTGAGGCGTGAACACATGCTCCATCGCCTCGGCAGTCTCCGGGTAGGCCTCCTCGTGGGCGAAGCTGACCGCCGCCTTGATCTGGGCTTTCGCCTCAGTCTGCAAGGCTCTCATTTCTTCATTTCGGTCCGGGGCGCTCTCCGCGATGGCGGCCGCCGTCCGGTCCAGCGGATCATTCTCCTTGGCCCATCGCTGGCGCTCCTCGCGCGGGCGGTAGCGGTCGGGGTCCATCGCGTAGTGGCCGGTGAGTCGGTAGGTCTTGCACTCAAGAAGGGTCGGCCCGTCGCCCGCTCGGGCGCGATCGACTGCCTCCCGGGTCGCCTGCTGGACAGCAAGCACGTCGTTGCCATCGACGACGACTCCGGGGATGCCGTAGGCGTTGGCGCGGTGGGCAACATGCTCGATCGCCATTGAGTCGCCGGCGGACATCGACACCGCGTACTGGTTGTTCTCACAGACGAACACGACCGGCAGCTTCCAGATCGAGGCGAGGTTGAGGGCTTCGTGGAAGGCGCCCTGATTGGCCGCGCCTTCACCGAAGAAACTCAGGCACACCTGGCCCGTTGCCTTCAGCTTCGCCGCCAGGGCAATCCCGTTGGCGATGGGCATTCCGGCGCCGACGATTCCGTTTGCCCCACAGATCCCCAGGGAGAAATCGGCGATGTGCATCGACCCGCCCCGTCCCCGGCAGTAGCCGCAGGCCTTGCCGTAAAGCTCAGCCATCATGCGACGCGGGTCCGCGCCCTTGGCGATGCAGTGCCCATGCCCGCGGTGGTTGCTTGTGATGAGGTCATCGGGGCGCAGGACGCTCATTGTCCCGACGCCGATGGCCTCCTGCCCGATGCAAAGGTGCGTTGCATCCGCCAGATCGCCCCGCCGCGAGCCACGCAGCAACGCCATTTCGAACTCACGGATGGTGACCATCTGCCGGTAGAGACCGATCAACTCATCGACACCAACCTTCGACGCAACCATCAACCGACTCCCCTCTGATCTGCGGGTACCGAAAACAGCCCATGGGCCGACGTGCGAGCCTGTTTCCCTCATCGAGGTCGATACGCCTGCCGTGGTCGGACTCTCGGCCGGGGGGGGACATGTGCTCGAGGAGGCGTGGATCGTCCTACGTCGTTGGTCGGTAGACGCAATGGTAAGGCCAGTTCCGGGGACCCATGGAGAGGCTACCTCAGAGGCTGTCCCCCGTCTCTTGCCCACATCATGACACTCGAAGGGAGCCCGACCTTTCGGTGCAGGCTCCCTTCGTTAGCCGCTGGATCGGTGCCTCCCGTTCCGGGCACTCAGTCCGGCGGGCTCCCCTTTGAGTTGGCAACGGCTTGCTAGCTACTAGCCATGATAGCACGTCTTGCTACTACAGTCAATAGTATACCCGATCCTAATTACTAGCAAACATAGTAGAAGTGAGGATGGGCCGGCTTCGAACGGGGGTAGTTGGGCATGAGCGGGCGCTCGCCGGGAAGCGATGAAGACCTCACAGCGTCGGAGCTGGCGCTCCGACCTAAGCAACCACGAATCACTGGTGCGGGCGCTTGCCCGGAGACAACCAAGATTTCGGCGGGCACCCCAGCCGGCAAGTCCCTGAGTTCGGCGCAAGGCGTCGAGTCGGGATGTCTTCGGCAGGTGCCGGCGCTCCCGGGAACGGCGGGTCTTCGAGGCCGCTACCAGTAGTACACGCGTACGAGGTGGTGGAACATGCGCGGCTCCCCGGTGCCGTTGCCGGTGTAAGTGTGCATGTAGAGCGTCTCCCCTTGGAGGACGAGGATGTGGCACCCGCCGGGCATCTGCTCCTGCCACATGATGTCGCTGATGCCCGTGCAC
>CBFDAZ010000255.1:0-7296 GCA_965602825.1 uncultured bacterium | reverse complement strand
GCCCACCACTGTATTGCATCCAGTTGCTCATCAGTCGCGGTATCGTCGGGAGGACCGAGGCGCGTCTCAGCAACCGTGTCGGCCAACTGGTCAGGAAGAGGGTACTTCTCCAACGCGGCTATGGCGTCCGCCGGCTCTTCGGTGCCCGGCCGTTCGTCGCGGCGATCGGAGAGATAGCGGACCCGTTCGACCAGGTACTCCCAGCAGTCAGCATCATTCCGCCGATCGAAGAAAGCCGGAACATTGAGCCCCATCTCTTTGGTCTCGCGGACGCGGAGATCGGTCCCGCTCGTGGTTGTTGCGTCGAACCCGTGCTCCTTCAGGACCTCGATTGCCTGCCCTACAAACGCCTTCAGTTCGTCCTCTGCTTTGCCCAATATCTGCTCCGCGGCCGGCGTCCCAATCTGCTTGAGCCGATCTGCGATCTCATGACGCGCGTTGTGGTCGGGGTGATCCAGATCTCTCAGAAGATCGATGCAGGCTTCGTCGGTGAGCATGCTGAGCGCCAGCTCGACGAGAAGCTGGGGTCCATACTCAACTTCGAGTTCAGTCATCGACCTGGCTATCAGGCCCTCAACGGTCTCTTGCTCTGATTCAGAAAGCGCCTTCGGGTAAACGAACGTCGATTCCTCAATGCAGAAGAACTCGTCCTCGGGCTGCGACGGAAGGGACCGCAGGAACGACGAGATGGACGGCGCGAGCATCCGGGACCGGAGATCGTGGCAGAGCTGAAACACGTACCCGCTCAACGGCGGCTCGAGGCCGACCATGACCGGATCGGACTCGTTCTCCTCCGCTACGAAGAATGGCAGGAACCGGAAATCCGCGTGGAAGTCGTACATGCCGACGAGCCCCACCGCTTGAGCGAGTGGGTAAGCCCGGCAAGAGAGCTCCTCAACGCTCCCGCCATCGCACTGCTCGTAAAAGGCTTCGATCTCGGCGGGTATCTCGCAGTCAAGCTCAGAGAGGCGCTTCTTACGCACCTTCTCCTTCAGCGGCTTTGTTGCGACGAATCCCGCAGTGGCGAACGCCTTTGTGAAATCCATAGTCATCTCCTGTGGTGCCGCTCTTTGCGATGCTTCGCCAGCCTGGCTCCGGGAACCTGTACGTGCGGCTGTGAAACGCGGCAACTGCACGCGTTGCCGCCGGTCGAGACGGTCCAGAGGCTTTGCCGATGCCTGCCTTGATCCGGGACCTCGGCGGTGGGTCCGAGCATGACGAAGTACTCCCCCTCCTCGGCGGTGACCGTCACATCGAGAAGTTAGAGCTCCCCCAGCCGCCTGGCCAGGCCCCGGGTCGCGATCATGCGTCGATACCCTTCACGGCCTCCGTGATCTCGCGCCCTGACCCAGGCTTCTCCGGAACCGCCAGCGCAAGCGTCCCCCTCGGCGTCTCCCAGCGCGCGGTGAGGAGGCCCTTCTTCGACGACACCTTGACAACGGGCAAGGGTAGTGGGGCGTCGGTCGGGGCGAGCTGGAGGCCGAAGACGATGACGGCCGATTCGACCTCTGCGAAGTTGATGGCGGTCGGCTCGCCCTGGTACAGGACGAAGTCGATGCATGTGTCTCCGTCGGTGGTTGACTCCTCGAGGATGATCTCATTCGAGCCGAATGCAGTGTGAGCGACGCGGAGGCAGAGGCGCGCGTCGCCGAGGGGCATGGATATGCGCAGCCGATCCACGGGCTGCGGGGGCCGGAGCCCGAGGTTGCCTCCGTTGGTGATCTGAAACCGCAGGCGGAGGTCAGTCGCCTGGATGGTGGCGTCCTTGATCTTGTCGAGACTCGGGTGCGTGTCGCCGCCGTCCGTAGCGAACACCAAAGCCGCCAATACGTGGGGACCGGACTGCTGGGTGAAAACCGACGCGGACGAGTAGTCATAGCCATCGTGGAGGACCTGGACCTGGAGCGCCGACGGATTGGAGCCGTTCCAGTAGCCGACGATGGCGCGCTGCTGATTCCAGAAGCTGCCTCGGTTGACGCTGGCCAGCGAGACCGTCTCGTCGAGGTAGGTTGTGCCGACCACCGGCGGCGTGCCTTGGGAGTAGATCTGCACGACCTCGCGAGGCTCATCAATGGCCCGGAAGTGGTCCACATATCGAGCCGGACACACGACGTGCAGCCTGTTCGCCTCCATGTCCGGGGGCAGCTCGCCCTCGAAAAGCCTCACAGTACTGCCCAGCGCTCGCTGGAAGAACGCCAGCTCCCGGTCTCTCAGGAGTGTCGAGTAGCTCCGCGAGTGCGGTCCCGACCACTGACGCGTCGGCGGATGGTAATGCCGGGCGATGTCGCCCCACAGCAGGTCGTACAACCACGCGATCTGCGGTTGTGCCGCCTTATCCTCGATGTCGCGCTGCATGCGAGCGATGATCCTGGCCGCAAGCGAGGTGTACGTCGGGCTGTTGTACTCGCTGAACGCGCCATGCTCGCGCGTGTGCTCGACGAACCGGCTCAGGCGCATGCGCGCGTAGTCGAGCACCTCCCCGTCACGATAGTGCTCGCCCACGCAGTACGTCACATGCGTCCCCATCAGCGCGATGTTCGTGTAACCGGGGGCCACATCGCGCCGCATGATCGATCTGGCTGCGTGCATGACCCCTCGATCGAGTCTCTCGGCCGTCTCAGCCGGCAGTCGGTCACTGTGATCCATCGCAATCTGGATCAAGCACGTGCCGCAGAAGTCGGCCCAGTTCCAGTCGGGCGGGCTCATCTCCGCAAGCGATTCCTCAAGGAACCACGACCAGATGCCGTACGTATCGCTCTCCGGATCGGTGTCCTGGAGACTCAGGAGACGCTCGACGATCCCGACCGCCCGGCCGAGCCGCTCCGGCTCGCCCGAGTCCAGCAGCGCCAGGGCATACTCGAGCGACGACCGCGTGTCATGTACCCACTCGCCCGTATACCGAGTGTGGTACCCGGGCGAGCTGAACGGCCGCTTCAGCATCCGCTCAGCGGGATCGTACGCCTCATCCGCCTGCGCCAGCGCCGCCGCCAGTTCGCGTAGATCATTGTCAATGCAGTGTCTCATGTAGCTGTGACCCCCAGAGGACCAAGCTCAATGCAGATCCGCTGCCCCACAGATAGAGCACATCCCACCCCCGGAATGTGAGTGCAGCCGCGATCGACCAACGCCTGATTGCTGCTGCCAGTGCTGCGCATTCCGCCCCGCACTTCGCCCTCCACCCCTACCGGACATTTCTACTGTGCGCCGACCGGACAGTATCACTGTGCTCCGACACAATGGGCAATGGGGGCAATGGGGGCTTGACAAGTTTTCGCCCCAAAGCTATACTCCGCGCTCGTATGTCGGATTGAGCATTAGATCAGACGAGGTGAGAGGTCCTCCGGATCGCCGGTCGATCGGGAGCACTTTGATGGCGATCCCTCCGCGTGCAACCCTCCCATGATCTGCCCTTTGCCGGGATTCTGATCCGGCGGCTCATAACACTGGCGCAAGCCGAGGAGGCACCGATTCTATCGGGACGACGATGTCATGCATCCAGCACTGGTCGTAGGAATCTTCGTAGGACTCGGACCACTGCCGCACGATCCGAGTAACCCATTCGAGAAGCACGCCGTATCCGTCCTTCAGGGCGAATGGGGCCCACAGCCCCAGTGGAAGATCGACATGCTGTTCGCCGCCCTCGCCAAGGACGTGAAGCCTCAGCCCTGCAGAGTCTCCTTCTACCACCCACGTGAAGCCGGCCGCGGATGGCGTCGCTGGACGGCGACCCGGACGGGAACCATGGTCCGGCCCGGTGTGGCCAGTTGTACGGTTCGGAACTGGCGCCGGTGGGGCGGGGCGTGGCTGTGGATCGAGAACTACGGCGTCTGCCACGTCGAGGACTGCTTCCCGGAGAGCCGGGATCCGCACTGGTTCGACCTCGCGTCGCCTTCAACGACCCAGACCCCCAACTACACGACCTGGCTCAATAGCCACGAGAGGGCCCGCTTCGCCCGCAAGTTCGGGAAGCAAGGCGGCAGGTTCGTGGTACTCAAAGGACCGGGGGAGGACTCGTAGGTCGTCGGTGGCACGGACACCCCGGAGGGCCTGTCCTTCCCGGCGGCGAACGGGGCACGCTACCGGCACGAGGGTGCCTCCGGCGGTGACCGATGGATGTCAGCCTGTTCGACTACGATCTCCCCCCGGAGCTGATCGCTCAGGAGCCCGCCGAGCGGCGGGATTCGTCGCGGATGATGGTCGTTGACCGGGCCGCCGGGACCTTCCGGGACGGGCAGTTCGCCGAGGTCGCGGACCTGCTGAGGCCGAACGACTGCCTTGTCCTCAACGACACCAAGGTCATCCCGGCCCGGCTGATCGGTCGCCGCATGCCCTCCGGCGGCAAGGCCGAGTTGTTCCTCATCAAGCAAATCGGCGAGCGCGAGTGGGAAGTGCTCGCCAAGCCCGGAAAGAAGCTCGGCCCGGGGACGCAGGTCTCCTTCGGCGACGGGCGGCTGCTGGCGTCCATCACAGGGCGCTCAGAGGGTGGCCTGCGGACAGCCCGTTTCAAGTTCGAGGCCGACTGGCACGAACTCCTCGACGAGCTCGGCGCGACTCCCCTCCCCCCTTACATCAAGCGCCCGGAGCCCAAGGCAGCCGATCGCGACAGATACCAGACCGTGTACGCCGAGCGCGAGGGTGCCGTCGCGGCCCCCACCGCCGGCCTGCACTTCACTCCGGCCAGCCTCGACCGGCTGCAAGGGGAAGGCGTCCGGCCGGCCAGGATCACCCTCCACGTCGGCTGGGGCACCTTCCAGCCCGTCGTCACCGACCACGTCGAAGAGCATGTCATGCACGAGGAGCATTGCGAGGTGTCGCCCGAGGCGGCTGAGATCATCAACCGCACCAGGCCCTCGGGTGGGCGGATCGTTGCCGTCGGCACGACCAGCGTCCGGACGCTGGAAACGCGCGCAAAGAGCGGGGAGGTGCAGCCCGGAAGCGGCTGGACGCGGTGCTTCATCTACCCGGGCTATCGATTCCGGATGGTCGATGTTCTCCTGACGAACTTCCATCTTCCGCGTTCATCGCTTATCATGCTGGTAGCGGCATTCGCCGGGCGGGAGCTGGTTCTATCGGCCTACGGGGCTGCCGTCGAGAGGCGGTACCGGTTCTACTCGTACGGGGATTGTATGCTGATTGAGTGAAAGGCAGAATGAGGACGGCAGAATGGGTGCGGCGGAAGACAGAATGACAGCGTACGACACGGACGACGACGATGCGCTTTGAGATAGACGCTCACGATCCGCACTCTGTCGCACGCACGGGGCGGCTCTACACGGCCCACGGCGTGCTGCGGACGCCGGTGTTCATCGCGTCGGCGACCCATGCGACGATCAAGGGTCTGTCGCCCGAAGAGGTTGCCCACGCGGGCATCCAGATCGTCGCGGTTAACGGCTATCATCTGTGGCTTCGGCCCGGCCTCGAGCCCATCAAAAAGGCCGGCGGCGTCCACAAGCTCATGCGCTGGAAGCGCCCGCTGCTCTCTGATAGCGGCGGCTTCCAGGTCTTCTCGCTGGCTAAGTCGCGCACGATTACCGAGGAAGGTGTCCGTTTCCAGAGCCACATCGATGGCTCTCCGCGCTTCATAACGCCCGAGATCTCGATCCAAGTGCAGAACGATCTCGGCACCGACATCGCCATGATCTTCGATGAGTGCGTGGCCTACCCGTCGCCGAGGGAGTACGTTGAGGAGTCCGTTGACCTGACGCTCAACTGGGCCAAGCGCAGCAAGGCCGCGCATAGCAATCCCCATCAACACCTGTTCGGCATCATCCAGGGCGGCACGTACCTTGACCTGCGCCGGAAATCCGCCGAGGAGACCGTCCGCATCGGCTTCCCCGGCTACGCTCTCGGTGGGCTGTCCGTCGGCGAGCCACAGGACGAGATGCTCCGCGTGATCCAGGAGACGGTGCCGCTGATGCCGGAGGACCGGCCGCGGTACGTCATGGGCGTGGGAACGCCGGCTGACATCCTGGCCTGCGTGCGGTGCGGGATCGACATCTTCGACTGCGTCATGCCGAACAAGAACGCCCGCCACGGCAGCGTGTTTGTGTCCGAGGGTGAGCTGAAGATCAAGAACGCGCGCTTCAGGGAGGACATGCGTCCACTCGACGACGGCTGCGACTGCGATGCGTGCCGGAAATACAGCCGCGCCTACCTGCGGCACCTGTGGATCGCGAAGGAGCCCTACGGCGCCCGCATGCTGACCCTGCACAACCTCCGCCACTACGCGGCCTTCATGGAGCGCCTGCGCCAGGCAATCGGCGATGCCACGCTCTCGCGGATGCACGTCCCCGAAGGCCGGGCGGAGTGAGGAGGCAGAGCGGCTCCCGCACTGGTTGCCGGACCGGAATCCACGGTTACCGATCGCCGTTGAGGTCTACGGGAGCATCGTGATGTATGGACTAACATGCAGGCGACGGGCGGGGGGTAGGAGCGGTTTCAACCGCGACCGCCGTATGCCCTGGGAGCTCCGTCCAGCACCGCTGATGGGACTTGACCAACGGCGGGACGGCAACGACGATACGGCAACACCATCGCGGTTGAAACCGCTCCTACCCCTCAGCACCTCCAGGCAACGACCTGGGCGCCCCATCTTCGGCCTTAGCCAACACAACCCGCTTGGCAGTCCTGGACGGCAACGGTAGGACTCGACTGCCCAGCCGTCAGCAGACCAGACAATGGGTGCTTACTACGTCACAGCGCTGGGTGGTCTGGAGAGGATCGTCCGCTGGGAGATAGCGACTCGTCTCCCCGGCGCAGAGCTGTGCGCCGACACCGATGTGGGCGAACGCGGGCGGATCCACTTCCGGTACGATGGCTTACCCGCCGCTGTACTGCAGCTTCGGTCTATCGAGAACGTGTTTGGCGCGGTAGACGAGTTCGCCCACGTGCCGGCCGACGAGACCGCTCTGAGCATCATACGCGCCCGACTGGCGGCCACCGACCTTGCCCCGGCCCTGAAGCTCCACGAGCAGCTCCATGGGCCCCGCCCCGATCCGTCCTTCCGGTGCACGAGCAAGCGCCTGGGCGCCCACCCTTACACCTCCCACGAGATCATGGCTGCCGCCGGCGCCAGCGTACAAGACCGCTACGGCTGGCGCGTGGACCTCGAGAACTTCGACTACGACATTCACGTTGACGTCGCCGATGACCGCTGCTGCATCGGCCTCCGGTTGACAGCCGAAAGCCTTCACCAGCGCACTCGCATCGCCCACGTCCCGGCTTCGCTGAACGCTACGCTTGCCTATGCCATGTGCCTGCTGAGCGCCCCCCAGGAGAACGAGGTCTTCCTGGATC
>CBFDAZ010000254.1:0-7300 GCA_965602825.1 uncultured bacterium | reverse complement strand
CCACTGCAGATTGTGCTCGAGCGCCACGTTCCGATAGACGAAGACGTAGTCCAGGTCCATGGACTCGATCAGCGGCACCAACTGCTGCACGTCGGGCCGGATGCAGTCCGCCGGACAGGCGGCCAGCAGGTCATCGTGGATGGAGCGGCCGCCGAGCTTCTGCTGGTAGTACTTGTCGGCGAGCTGCCACAGCATCAACGTTCGGTAGCCGACCGGTGCCTTGCCCGGGTCCGCGTAACCATAGCGTACATCATCGCGCAGTAGGGTCTCGTACCAGTTGTCGGCGTTGATCTCGCGGGCCAGCGTGCTCTTCTCGGTGTACGCAATCACCATTCTGTTGCGGGCGAAGGCGATCGCCCAGTCCGCGTGTTCGGGAGTCAGCATCTCCGGGATCAGCTCATAGTCTGCGCTCGCAATGATGTCAGCCTCTCGCTGGAGCTGGGTCACTTTCCGGCACTGGTCCCGGCTCCCTCCGGACTCGCGAACGACCTTCACGCCGGGGTACTTGCCCTCAAAGGCGGTCCCCAGGCCATCGAAGCAGCGGTTCAGACTGGCGGCGATGAAGATGGTCAGGTCCCCGCCGACACCGCCCTCGGCACGGGCGGCCTCCGGCCCGCTAGTGGTCCCACTCGGTGGAGTCGGGGTGCTACCAACCTCCGCGTGCTCGTTCTGCTTGCTGCAGCCGCCGACCGCGACGAGCACGAGAGTCATGCCTGTTGCCGCGGCGCAGAGCGCGGCGATTGGTGGTGTTTCGCGCCTGATGGCTTCGTGTCTCGGCATGCTCCTCACCTCGCAGTGGCGGCCCACTCGGGTCTCACGACGCTCGGTCCCAGCCGCGACCGGCTTCGAGGCACACCAGCACGTGGTGCGCAGCCCGGTCGCCCGTCACCGAAGCAACCCAACAGGTCGCGCGCTTCCGTGCACGATGCGCGCCAACGCGTCTTCGAGTCAGTCTAAGACCAATACTGCTCTGAACTGTGGAGTTAGGCGGGAGCAAGCGGCAAGCTATTGTGGCGGGGGCCCGGCAACACTCAGACTGGGGCGGCCCCGAACGGCCTGCGACCTCGCAACTGGAACCGGACCAACGGTGCAACAGGCTCCGCCCGGCCTCTCCGTCGGTGCATCGACCATGCGTGCACGGGTCTGCGGAGGTGGTTGCACACCGAGGGAAGCGTAGGCGGCCGTTGCACGTCACGGGCCGGCGATGCCGGAGCGCACGGCCCAGACCGCTGCCTGGGTGCGGTCCGACACCCCCAGCTTCGAGATGATGTGCTCCACGTGGGTCTTGACCGTCGCTTGGCTCACGCAGAGAATGTCGGCGATCTGCTTGTTGGTCAGGCCCTGCACGATCAAGCCCAGGACCTCGCGCTCCCGGGCCGTCAGGACGCTCGCCTTCCTTACCGCCGGCGGCGCGAGCTTCGCGTCCTCCTTGAGCAATCGCTCGACGACTCCGCGGAGATGGTGCACCTTCAGCAGCAGCTTCCCGTCGGCCACGGCTCTGATCGCCGCCAGCAGCTCGTCTCGTGAGATGCCCTTCAGGAAGTAGGCGGCGGCTCCGTAAATCACCGACCGGACGAGATACTGCATGTTGTTGTAGGTCGTCAGCACGATCACGCTGGTCTTCAGCGAGTTCCGCTTCATCGCTGCCATGGCCTGCAGCCCGTCCATGTCGGGCATGCGGATGTCCATGAGTATGACGTCCGGCTCCAACTCCTGAACCAGCGCGACCGCCTCGGTCCCGGTCGCCGCTTCGCCAACCACTTCGATGTCGTCAGCGTCCAGAATGCTGCGAAGTCCTTGCCGGACCACCGGGTGGTCGTCGGCGATGACGACCTTGATGGCAGATGCCTCGGACTTCCTCATTCGTCACCCATTTCCGCGGCACGGCAAGGCACGCGACTTGTGACCTTCGTCCCTTTACCTGGCGCACTCTCGATCTTGCACGAGCCGCCAACCAACCGGGCGCGACCGCACATGCCGCGCAGGCCAATGCGGCGCGTGTTCCACTCCATCTGCTCGGGCTCGAACCCGCAGCCCGAGTCCTCCACGACAGCTACCAGCGCACCCTCCCCGACACGAAGGGAGACCCGGACTCGGTCCGCTCTTGCGTGCTTCGCAGCGTTGTTCAGGGCTTCCTGAATCAGGCGGCAAACCATCGACTCAACCGCGGTGGGGAACCGTCGCTGCCCGGTGCGATCATCGAACTCGCACTCCCATCCGTGTGTCCGGACGAGCTTGTCGAGATAGCGCTGGACGGCCTCGCTGAGCGAGACGTCCGGGCACACGGTCAGGTGCAGGTCGGAGATGATCCTGGTCACCTCGTCCACCGCCTCCTCCAGGCAGTGGCTCATCAGGCCCAATTCCCGTTCCGCGCGCTCCGTGTTCTCGCCGCGCGCGGCCTTGAAAGCCTCCAAGTGCATCCGTGAACCCATGACCAGTTGCGCCAGGCCGTCGTGCAGGTCGTAGCACAACAGCTCGCGTTCCTGTTCCCGCGCCGAGGCCACTTGGGTCGCTCCCGTCCCAACGCTCGGGGCCTCCGGGCACTCGGTGACTGCAGGGGTGCTGCTTACGCGCCACAAAACGATGATCGCGAGTCCCAGCGCCACCGATATCCCCAGTCCGGCCGCCTCGTGGGTTACCGCCATACCGGTGCCGGCCCTCACCTCCGGCCAGGCAGCCGCGGCGAGGGCCCGACGGAACACCATCAGCGAGAAGGCGGCGATGACGACCGGGCTCAACAGCGGGAGCGGACGACGCCGCAGGAGCAAGAGCACGGGAACGGCCGCCACCAGTTGCACCAGCGTGGCGGAACCGGCAAGCAGTGTGGCCACGTCTTGCGCTACCATTGGCGACCACCCCCTACGAACAGCCTCAAAGCGCTTGTACCGATCAGCAGGAGCGACCGACAGGCGGCCGGCGTGCCCAAGATGGGTGGTATCGGCCGATCGGCCGATACCGCTATCCGCCGGTCAGCCGATTTTTCGCTGCCCGGACAGGATTCCCTGCTTGCGCGGAGGTAGAATGCGCCCGACTTACCATTGCGGCAAGGCACGGAGTAACGTTTCTGCGGTGGCGGAGAGCACGGAACAGGGATGGCCGGCGTCGCATCTGACAACTCAGAGACGGTGAGCGTTCGAGCCAAGCCTGAGGTGGGTGATCGTGGAACGGCGGACCGGAACGGCCTTGTGGGCAGGAGGAACTGCGGTTGCGTGGGCGGGCACCACGGCGATGGTGCCGCGGCTCCCGACTGCCGAGGCGCTCTACTCCCCGGTGGTGGCCGTCGGCGCGTTGTTCGTCTCCCCCTGGTACGGCGCAGGGCTCTGTGCCGCTTCTCTGGTAGCCATGGCGGCCCTCTCCCACTCTTCCGGGGCGCAGGTCGTGCTGCTGGCGGTCGTCGTCGTAGCTGTGACGGCAGTCTCCCTCCACGCGTCATACCGGATCCGGGTCGAGCAAGACGATTTCGAGCGGATGCTCTCGCTTGTTCGCCAGGTCTCCTCCCGCCTGGAGTCCTCCGAAGTCATCTCTGCCATTGTGCGCACGGCACGCGAGGCCACTGACGCCAAGGCAAGCTCACTCCGGCTGCTCGCCGCCGACAAACGCACCATGGTTGTACGGGCGGCCGACGGCCTCAGCCAGGCCTACATGGAAAAAGGGCCCGTCGATGTGCGGCGGAGTCCAATCGACCGCAAGGTGCTGGAGGGCGACATCGTCCAGATCAGAGACGCCGCCACCGACCCGCGCGTCCAGTATCCGCACGAGGCGCACGAGGAAGGCATTGCGTCGGTGCTGTGTGTGCCTTTGCGGCGCAAGGACGGAGTCATCGGGCTCATTCGCGTCTACTCATCGCGTCCCCGCCATTTTGGGCGCCGCGACATCCGGATGCTGACGGCTCTGGCGGCCCAGGCAGTGATCGCCCTTCGGCACGCCGAGCTGCATGCCGTGACGCTGACATTCATGCGCAAGGTCGCTCACGAGCTGCGAGCGCCCCTCAGTGCGGTGGGCACCAACCTGAAGGTCCTCCTCGAAGGCATCACGGGGGCCTTGACCGAGAAGCAGACCGACATGCTCGAGCGCGCGGACCGGCGAACGACGTTGGCTCTGCAGAGCGTCAACGACTTGCTGGCTCTGTCCCGGGCCAGACT
Source organism: uncultured bacterium (assembly GCA_965602825.1). Taxonomy (GTDB): domain Bacteria; phylum Armatimonadota; class Zipacnadia; order Zipacnadales; family VGFC01; genus CBFDAZ01. The sequence goes on along the minus strand of CBFDAZ010000254.1, from coordinate 3,158 downwards.
CGCGAAGCCCGCGGAGGCCGAGGCCGATGTGCGCCTACCGCGAGTGCTCGAGGCCGTAACGTCACTGATGAAGCCGCAGGCCGAGCAGGCCGGTCTGGAGCTGCAGGTGGAGATTGACTCCGGCGTGCCTCCCATCGTGGGCAGCCCGGAAGACATCGAGGAGCTGATCTGTAACCTGGCCTCCAACGCGATCAAATACACGCCGGCCGGCGGGCGCGTCACCGCCTCGGTGACGGCCTCCGCCGACGAAGCCGTGCTGCGAGTCACCGACACGGGCATTGGGATCCCCAGAGACGACCTCCCCCGGCTCTTCGATGAGTTCCACCGGTGCTCGAATGTTCGCCAGTCCGGCATCGAGGGCACCGGGCTGGGGATGGCGATCGTGAAGACGCTAGCCGACCGACACCGAGCCGAAGTCCGCGTTGAGAGCGAGGAAGGCAAGGGGACGACCGTTGAGGTGAGGTTCCCGATCGGACGGGCCTAGTACTCTCTGCAGGAGGTGGGTGTCGTGGCCGAGCCCGCACCCGTGAAGAACAAGCAACTGGCCGACGAGTTCATGGAATCGATCTTGCACCTGCCGGACGGCGAGAAGATCAAGCAGTGCATTCAGTGCGGCACCTGCAGCGGCGCCTGCCCCACCAGCCACGCGATGGATTACACACCGCGGGAGATCATCGCCGCCCTGCGCGCCGGGATGCTGGACCGCGTCCTCACCAGCAACACGGTGTGGATGTGCAGCTCCTGCTACGGCTGCACCGTGCGCTGTCCGGCGGGAATCAAGCTCACCGACGTCATGTACCAGTTGAAGTCCCTGGCGACGAAGCACGGCATGTTCCCCGACGGCATGGCGACGCCCGCCCTGCAGCGAGCATTCGTGGCCGAAGTCGAGGCCCACGGACGCAACGCCGAGATGGGCCTGATGCGCCGGTTCTTCATGAGCACCAACCCGCTCAACGGGCTGAAGAACCTAAGCCTCGCCTGGTCCATGTATCGCCGCGGCCGATTGTCGCCTTCAGCCTCCAAGGTGTCGCCCGAAGGCCAACGTCAGCTCAGGGCGATCTCCCAAAAGGCCAAGGGAGGGTAGCCGGTGGCACGTATCTTCTACCCAGGATGCTCCCTGGAGCAAAGCGCAAAGCCGTATGAGGTCTCGACGCTCGCCGTGGCACGCGCTCTGGACCTTGAGCTGCCGGAGCTTGCGGACTGGAACTGCTGCGGCGCTACCGCCTACATGGGCACCCACGAGTTGTGGGCTCTGGCCCTCGCGGCCCGGAACCTGGCCCTCGCAGAGGCGCAGGGAGCCGACGAGCTCATCACCGTCTGCAACGGGTGCTATGTGGTCCTGAACAAGGCCAGCAAGTACATCGCCGCTGACCCGGAGCTGGCCACCCAGGTCAACGATGCGCTGGACGCCGGTGGCCTGGCCTATCAGGGCAACGTCCGCGTCCGCCATCTGCTCGACGTGCTGGTCAACGACCTCGACCCGGCGATGCTGAACGCGCGGATGAAGACCAGCCTGGCCGGGCTGAAGGTGGCGCCCTACTATGGCTGCCAGATCGGGCGCCCCTTTGATGACTTCGACGACGCCGAGTACCCCACCACTCTCGACGACCTGCTGGAGGCCGTTGAAGCCGAAGTGGTCCCCTACCCGCTGAAGAGCCGCTGCTGTGGCGGCATGCTCATGTCAACCAGCACCGACGTGGCGGTCAAGCTGGTCTACAATCTCCTGGAATGTGCCGACCGGGCGGGCGCTCGGTGTATCGCCACCACGTGTCCGCTCTGCACGATGAACCTCGAAGGCTATCGACAGGCGGTCGCTGCCAACCACGGCAAGTCCTACGACCACATCCCGATCTTCGCTTTCACCCAGCTCCTGGCCGTTGCGCTCGGCCTGTCGCGCGATGACACTGGCGTTGACTTGGGCTTGATACCTGCCGAGCCCACGCTGACCGCGTACCTGTGAGCCATCTAGGGGGTGCCTCCCTTGGCTAACGAAGAGGCGAGAATCGGCGTTTACGTCTGCCACTGCGGCATGAACATCGCGCAGTTCGTCGATGTGCCGCAGGTCGTGGAGTTCGCCAGCAAGCTCCCGAACGTCGCGCTGGCCAAAGACTACCAGTTCATGTGCTCCGATCCGGGGCAGGACCTGATCAAGCAAGACATCCAGGAGCAGTCACTCAACCGCGTCGTCGTCGCCTCCTGTTCCCCGCTGATGCACGAGAAGACGTTCCGGAACGCCTGCAGCGAAGGCGGCCTCAACGAGTACCTGTTCCAGATGGCCAACATCCGGGAGCACTGCTCGTGGGTCACCGATGACAAAGCGAAGGCCACCGCCAAGGCCCAGTACCTGGTCGCCGCAGCCGTCCACCGGGTGGCGCACCACGAGGCCCTGGAAGCCAAGTCGGTGCCGGTCAACCCGCAGGTCATGGTGGTGGGAGCCGGCATTGCGGGGATCGAGGCGGCGCTGCAAATCGCCGATGCGGGCCGACAGGTCGTCATGGTCGAGAAAGACGCCAGCATCGGCGGCCACATGGCGGGGTTCGACAAGACCTTCCCCACGCTCGACTGCGCCGCGTGCATCCTCACCCCCAAGATGGTCAGCGTCGGGCAGCACAAGAACATCCGTCTCGTCACCTTCGCCGAGGTCGTCGATGTCTCCGGTCACGTCGGTAGCTTCAAGGTGAAGGTCCGCAAGCGAGCGCGCTATGTCGATGTGGACAAGTGCAACGGCTGCGGCCTCTGCTACCAGGAATGTCCGGCTCACACGTACCCCTCGGAGCGAGTCCTCAGCCTGGCAGGCGAACCATTCAAGACAACGCGTTTCGGCGTTCCCGCGCCGCAACAGCCCGCGGAGATGCCTGTCGAGCAGCCGCCGGCCGAAGAAGCCGCGGGATAGGGAGGCACCGGCATGGACGTCTCTGCCCTTGACAAGCTCTGCGATAAGTACCGTGACGAAGAGGGCGCGATCATCGAGTTGCTTCAGACCATCCAGGCGGAGGCGCAGTACCTCCCCCGCGAGGCTCTCGAGCGCGTCTCCGGCAAGCTGGACATCCCCTTGAGTCAACTCTACGGCCTTGCCACCTTCTATCGCGCCTTCAGCTTGACACCGAAGGGCAAACATCAGGTGACCTGCTGCACGGGTACAGCGTGTCACGTGCGAG
>CBFDAZ010000253.1:0-7300 GCA_965602825.1 uncultured bacterium | reverse complement strand
CAGCAGACACCGTTGAGCGCGTGCAGGAAGCGCGCGACGCCGGCTGGTGCGTCCGGCTCCAGTCCAGCGACGCCGAGATGATGGCCAACCGTGTGCTCAAGTGGACCCATCCGATCGGCGGGATTATGGAAGCGGGGACGTACTTGCTGAGCTACGATGTCCGTGTTGAGGACCTGGCGCCCAGGGGCCAAATGGGCAGCTTCAACTCCTATCTGCACATTCGGCGCGACGACAGGCCCGGCGGCAACATCGGCCAGCAGGAGAGCCTCATCGAGGTCCGGAGCGGCCCCTGGACTCGCCGCGAGTTCGTCCTTGTGGTGCCGGAGGCTGTTGAGCCGACCATGGTCTCCCTCCAGCTTCACCGCGCCACCGGGACCGTCTGGATCGACAATGTCTCGCTGGTGCGCTGCGAGCCGTGACCCGGTCCAGCGGATCTATCCCTGAGCCTCGAGTACCATCGCGACCTCGCGCGGAGAGTGCCCGTCCTTCCCGTAAGGCCATGGCAGCGTGTGAGGCTGTGAACCGCTGTAATGTGGGAGGCTCGATCGGGCGAACGTGTGGCTGTTGAGGCGCCACAGGGCGCGGTTGTCGAGCTGGAGCGAAGTCCGTGTGCGGAAGGCGAGGCCAAGACTCGAAACGAAGGTCTGTGCAAGGGCTCTTACGTCGAGAGATCACAACCGGAGTCGTGGGTTGGCGGACCGCCGTCACTTGTTCGTGGTGATCCGACCGTCCACCTCGGAGGCGGAGAAAGCGCGTGGTCTCAGGTGACGTGGGTTCTCGGGAAGGACACTATTGCCGGGCTCGGTGGGGAGGAGGAGGGCACCGGTGAGATGCCTACCGACTTCGTCCTATCGCCCATATGCATGACCGTGCCAGTCCCGGCGCTCCGGAGCGGACGCCGATCCTGACCCCAGAACAGTCGTCGCCGACCCGCCTCACGGGTACAACTTCGCCAGAGACACGGTCACACGGAATGCCTGGGGCGAATCGGCGCCGAAGTTCAGCGTGACGCGATTGTCCCCCGGCGTCAGCGTGGCAGATTTGCCCTCGGGCCGCACGGCCTCCCGCTGGCCCTTCGGTCCGCTCTGCACCCAGCAGTCCTTCATCCCCTTGAAGACGAGGCGGTCACCCGCCGATAGCTCCACCGGGAACACGATGCGCTTCTCCGCGACGGTGAGCTCCGGACGCTGGACGGGCGGCGCCGCCGGAAGGGCGCGTACGTCGTCGATGTGACAGGTTACGGTTCGCCCTCCGGGGATGCCGTTGAAGTAGATGATCAGGTACTCGATCTTGCTGAGATCGAGATTGGCGCCGCTGATGTCGAACTCCACGTAGCGCCAGCCCCCGAAGTCCACCCGTGTCACCATGTCGTGCCACGCGCCGGCTTCATCGCGGAGCTGCAGCTTCAGCGACTCTCCCTGCCCGTCGCCGTGCAGCCAGGCCCCGAGGCCCGCGAACGCCGAGAGATCGAGGGCCTCCGCGAAACGCCGCCCCCGCGCCGACCACCCGCCGCCGTCGGTGCGGGTGCTCGTGGCCGTGTAGCGCGCGCTGGAGGCGCCGACCTTCACAGCCTCCGTGCTCCGCGTCATCTCCTGCGTCACGCCCGGCTTGACGGCGACCCCCTTGTTCTCCGAATCGTAGACATACTTGGCGAACTCATTCCCCGGCGAGTCGGCAAAGAAGCTCAGGTCATCGAAGCTCTCGACGGTGAGTGCCGCGGGGTCTTCGTAGCTCTCGCCCGTGGAGCCGGTCTTCTCAACCTGCAGCTCCATCTCCAGGCGGGCATTCCCGGCCCCCTTCCTGCACACAAGGTCCCACCGGTTCTGCCGCCCATCGAGTTCCGTGACCGTCTGGGGCCGTTCCAACTCCTGCCCGAGGAGCCCCCAGTCGATCTCGGCTCGGGGGGCCTGCCCGCGAAGGGCCGGCCCCGTGGCAACGACCATGACGTTCGCCCTGGACGGGAGGCCGGCCGGGCCCTCGCAGGTGAAGCTCAGGCGGTTCTCGCCCTCCTTCAAGGTAGGCACGCCGGCGTCGAGGGACAGGCGCTCGATCAGGTCGCAGCGCGCGTCATAGACGCGGCAGTCGGCCGCCGACTCCATCTCGACATAGCGGCCGCTCCGCAGCGTCACCGGGATCGTGAGTTGCTCCCCGTTGACCTCGACGGTCGGGTTGGTCAGCTCGACCTCTGACGTCCGCAGCGCCTTGATGGGGCTGAGGTAGACGGTGACGGTGTCTTGCGCCGGCAGGTCGTTCAGGTAGAAGTTCAGCTCGCTCACATGGTCCCGGACCAGCCGGTTGCGGTAGATGCCATGCTGGCTGTAGTACGGCCACTCATAGTCGCGGTAGGCCGCGGCATCTCGCTCCCGCAGGAGCAGAGCGAAGTAGCGCCACCCCTCGAAGTCGATGGTGATGTAGTGTTCCGCGTCGGCGTGGGTGTACTCGCGCGGGTTGCTGAGCTGTACGTTCAGCAGCTCGCCCTTCCCGTCGCCGTGGACCCACAGGCCGACCGCATCGCACTGACCCATGTTGAAGTGCGGCTCAAAGTGCCGGCCCGCCTTGGCCCACGCTCCGCGACGGGTGTCGCGCGTGCTCGTTGCGGTGAGGCGCAGGCTCGGCATCCCTGGTCTCGTTTGCTCATCGGAGCGCTCGACCGTGTGGGTCACGCCGCTCGCGTCGGCATGGACGGTGAACTCGCCCTCCTCCGCGAAGTCCGTGATGACCGGCGCGTCCTCTCCGTCGTAGGGGTGGGCCGAGTGTAGCGCCTCGATCCGCAGTTCGAGCCCCTGCCCGCCGAAGCGGTTGTTCACCGCCCAGGAGTTCGTCGGGCTGTCGAGGCCGGTCACCTTGTGCTCGATGTAGTCCGTCGGCACGAGCACCCACTCGCCGTCGTCGGCCTGCCGCAGTCGGAACTCCTGTCCCGGCTCCCGCAGTTTCGCCTTGACCTCCTCGGAGAAGTAGCCCGCAAGCCGCAGTCGCTCGTACTGCCCGACCGTGGTGAGGTACTCCCTCATGCGGGCGTTGGCGGGCCTGCCGACGGCACCGATTCCCTGGATCGACATCGGCACATCGTTGGCCAGGATCTTCCCGCAGAAGTACTCGATCTCATCGGGCATCTCCGCCCTGTTGAAGCCGCTCGGGCCGAGGATCACCCACCACCCAAGTTGGGCCTGAATCAGCCCGCCCTTCTGGTACAGTGGGATGTCGGCGCAGTGCATGTCGACGAACTGCTTCAGCCCCCACTTCGGATGATCCCAGGCGCCGACCCGCGAGTGGAAGTACCAACTCCAATGCCCCCACGAGCTCGCCTCGACCAGCGCGGGGCGCTTCAGCCTGCTGTAGATCGCATCCCGCATCACCGACACAGCGTGCCAGCTTCCCATGCCCTCCGCGCCGTCCATGTAGATCTGGTCCATCTCACACTCGTTGTAGACGCGCGCAATGGCGTCGGCAACCTCGCCTACGAGCGTGGTGCTCTCATCCGGGTAGAAGGCCAGGTACCGCTGGCGCAGGTGGTCTACCGAGGCGCCCTTGGTGTGGGCAGCAATGCTCGTGCCGAACGCTCCCCGCGTGCAGTTCAGGAACCCATACGGCGCCTCTTTGGAGATGGCGGCATAGTGAATCAGCTCCGTGCCGATCCGCACCACATTGCCCGAGCCCGAGTAGCTCCAGATCGTGTCATGGCTGCCTGGCGGCTCGAGCGTCGGGATCGTCTTCGCGTCGGGGGCGATGTCGGCGGCCAGCGTGTACGTGGCATCCGCCGCCAACCGCGCGTCCGGGACGGGCGTGACCCACGGGTCATTGGTGGCAATGCATCCGGTGAGCGTGTGCATCCCCGCCTTCAGGCCTGCGTCGTGGATTCTCTTCACTGCCGCCTTCACGCCGTCCAGTCCACTGGGGAAGAGCGTCGGATTGGGCTCATAGTGCCCGAGCGACTTCCACCAGCCACTGAAATGGACATGGGTGAACCCCCCTCGCTTCGCCAGGTCGATCCACGCATCGACGGTGTCTTCCGATACCCGCGCGAACAGATACGAGCCGCGGTTCGCCTCGGCCTCCAGCGCCCACGGGCCGCCCAGCGGCGAGTGGGGAAGGCCCTCGCTGCGCACCACCTTCTGCAGCACGCTCCGCAGACGTTCGCTCGGGCCGGCGACCAGCGCCGCCCTGGCGCCCACCAGGCCGTACTCATCCTGTGCGGTCGCGCGGAGCGTCGGCGGGTTGCCGCTCAGGGCCACTCGTGTCTGCAAGTTCAGGGCCCGCACGCACGTGCCGAAATCGTCATCCCCAACCAGCCCCGACATCGCATTATGGTACTTACCCGGCGGAAGCTGGAGCGTCAGGTAGGTGAGCTCCTCGACCTCCTCCCCTTCGACCGAATCGACCTCAAACACGATATAGCCGTCCTTCGGGTCAATGCGGACGACGGCCCGCGCGGCGTCTCTGCCAAACTCGATCTCCAGCTTCCCATCCTCGTGGATGCAGCGCGCGCGCCGCAGCGTCTTGCCGCCCGCTCTCGCCGAGGCAATGGGCACAGGCTTCTCGATCAGGTCCCGCCCCGTCTTGCGATCGACCAGGGCGATGCACTGGGCCCGGTCGTCGATCTCGAGCCTGATGAACTCCGTCTCCACCGCGGCGATGGCCGGCCCGCCGCGGCCCGCATCGGGGATGACCTCGTAGGCCTGCCCGGGCGTTCGGCGCGGCGCCTCGGCGGCATACGAGGCCAGTATCTCGTCGGCGGAGAGGGCCCGGTTGTGGATTCTCACCTCATCGATCAGGCCCTCGTGGCATTCTGCAGTGCCGCCCCATCGCCCGATCAGAAGGTCGCCCTCATAGCCAACCGGGTAGTCCCACTTCGCCGAGCCCACCTTCGCGCCGTCCACGTAGGAGGTGATATCGGGTTGCTTGAAGGTCGCGGCGATGTGGTACCAGCGGCCGAGCTCGATACTGCCGAGCAGCGGGGCTGAGATCTCCCTCCAGCCGCCCCCGGGATCGGAGGCCGCATGGCCGGGCCGCCCCATGCGAAACGAGCAGGTTTCGTCGCGGACGAACAGCAGGAATCCGCCGGGGCTCCACCGGCCCCCGGTGAGTATGTTCGGATATCGCCCGCCGGCCTCCCACATCACCCACGCCTCCACGGTCAGCTCCTCGGAGCCATCCAGACCCTCGATCTCGGGGACGGACACGTACGAATCGCTCCCCGTGAACCGGAGCGCCGTGCCGAAAGCCCCCTTCACCCACTGGGCGCCCCAGAGGTCCGCGTCGTTGGCCTCGCCGGAGGCATCCTCGGCGAGGGAGCCGCTCGCGTCGTCGAACTTCCAGTGGCCGAGCAGCCCATCCGCCGCGCTCGCCGCACCGGCGCCGAGGGCCAGAGCGACCAGCCACAGGGGCGCGCACTTGAGCGCTATCGTCGCTGTTGTCATCTGCTCATCTCCTGTGGTGCAGGTGATGCGGTGGGCCTTCGCCGACGATCGGGCCTTACCCTCGCCCCGGCAAGGAGGCCTCGCCGGCGACCGAGAAGTGCCGCCTGGTGAGAGAGCCCTTGCCGTTCGGGACTGGCCCGCGTCGATGTGGATTCCCCGCGGGCTCACGGATGGGAGTCGCCGCGCGATGGATGGCAGAGAAGTCGCACTTGGCACGCTCCACCAGCAAGCGGTCCCGCGCCCCTGCATTAACTACTGCTGGATGACCAATTCCCGCTTCATGAGCCACATCGCCGGACACGACTACTGGGCCGACCCCCAGGGCGTACTCGTCGAGTTCATCCGGGGCTCCGGCATCAATCTCGTCCCCCAGTGGTACATGCCCGGCGAGCAGCACCGCCGCCTCGAGGCCGGCCACCTGATGTACGAGGGCCGCCCCCACGAGGAAAGCGGATTCACATCGCCCGAGGATGTCGCCAAATCCATCGAGCAGCTCCCTGACCCCGAGACCGTGGAGCGGGACTTCGATGTGGAGGCGGCCGCCGCCGGGTACGCGTCAACGATCAAGGCGCACATGGCGCTACTTGGGCCCGACGTGCTGGTCATCGATGGCTTCGGCCAGGCCGACTTCATGGGCGGCTACAACCGGTGGGGCTATGAGAACTACCTCGCCGCCGCCGCGCTCTATCCGCAGACCATGCGCCGGTACTTCCGGTACTCCGCCGCTCACGCGCGGATGCAGAACCACGCGATTGCCCTGGCGTCTGCGCGCCACGGGATCGCCCCGTTCGTCTACGGCGGCCAGGACATCTGCACCTCGAAGGGGCCGATCATGTCCCCCGCGATGCTACGGGACCTCTACTTCCCGGCGCTGAAGTGGGCGATGGAGCCGCTCGTGGAGGCCGGCATTGGCGTGATCTGGCACTGCGACGGCGACATCCGCCCGATCGTCGACGACTTGCTCGCCCTCGGCATTCTGGGGCTGCAGGGCTTCGAGGAGGAGCACGGGCCTCGCTACGAGGACATCGTGAACCTAACGAACCACAAGGACGACCCGATCGCCGTGTGGGGGTGTGTCTCGGTGGTCAGCACGCTTCCGCACGGGACGCCCGACGACGTACGAGCCGCCGTCGAGCGCTCCTTCACCCTCGCCGGGCCGGGGCGCGGGCATGTGCTCTCGTCGACCAGCAGCATCATGCCCGAGGCGCCGCTGGAGAACGTCGCCGCCTTGTTCGACCATGCAGGCAGGTTTGGCCGGGAATTCCTGGGATGAGGCGCGCTGTCCCCACGAAAAAGTCCATCCGCCCCTGAATCTGGGGATTGGGAGGACTCGGGCATTGGGAGCGGCAAGCAGACATTCCCAGCATGCACACGCTCACTATTGCCTGGGAAGCCGTTCTTCACCTCGCTCATCTGGTCTGGGAGTCTGCCTACTACGCCCTTGTCTTCTTGGTCTCGTTCCTCAGTTCGCAGGGCAAGCTGGCCGCTGAGGTCGTCGCGCTGCACATCCAGGTCGCCGCCTGCCGTGATCGTGTCGACCGGAAGCAGGTACCGAAGCCCCGGTTCACCGCCGCCTTCCGTCTGCTGTGGGTGGTGCTCTCTCGGTTGCTGACGGGCTGGGAGGACCTCGCCCAACTGGTGAAGCCAGCCACGGTCAAGCGCTGGCACAATCGAGGCTACCGGCTGTGGTGGCGCTGGAGATCGCGAAAGCGCGGCCGTCCCTCGCTTGAGCAGGAGATGCGAGCCCTGATCCGCAAGCTGAGCGGAGAGAACCTCCTCTGGAGTGCCGAGCGCATCCGCGACACGCTGCTGCGCGCGACGGTAGCTGCGCCGCTCCTAATCACAGCCCTCAACCGGCGCGGATGGAGTTAACCGGTGGGACA
>CBFDAZ010000252.1:0-7427 GCA_965602825.1 uncultured bacterium | reverse complement strand
CAGCGGGCACTTCGAACTCGTACTCCAGGAAGTCGCCCTGCCTGGCGATGCCGGCCAGGATGAGGCCGAAGTCCTCATCGGCCGCCACGTGCAGCCAGCCTCGTCGGAGCACGTCCGAGGCATCGCAGTTGGGGTACCGGGCCCGCGGCTCCCGCCGCCCATTGACGAAGAGCTGCCGGAACTTCCACTGGCCATCTCGCGCCTCGGGCAGGTCGGCGTAGTAGAGCTTCCCATCACCCTTCCGCCAGCCCGCGATCGGGTGCCCGCCGCTCAGGATCACCTGTTCGTCCGGGTAAGCCTCATAGGTCACGGGCGCGGCCTCGGTGCCTGAGTCCTGCGGGCCGAGCACCAGCGTCTCGGGCAAATGGTAGGTCCCGCCCCGGACGACCACTCGGACGGCGTTCCCCGGATCAGCCTTCCTCGCGCGACGCGCCGCGTCCCGAGCTGCGCGCAGCGTGGCGAGGGGGCCGTCGGTTCCGGCGGCATTCGGCGCCGGCAGGGCGCCCGACCAACGGTCGTTGCCGTCGAGGGATACGTAGAGGAGCATCTCGCCGAGCCCTGGCTGCTGGCCCGCACAGATAGCCGGGCCTGCCCCGAGGAGGCAACCGAGCAGCATCGCCAGCGCCCGCGTCCCGATCATCTGATGGCCCTCCCGCTCGAAGGCTGATCCACGCAGCGTTCTTCGCTTTCTTGTCGGTTTGCCCTTCGGAGGCGATTGCCCGCCGGGGCGAAGGAGTGTCTCCCATGTGGGGCTAAGACTACAGGCGGTCCCGCTGACGGCAACGTAATTGGCCGCTCACCATCAGCCCGGATGCCGTTCGTTCCGTGTCGCGCAGGCGCGACGGAGCTGGAGCTCCGTCGCCACGGAACGACGGATCTCCGAGGCTGCGGGGGAAACGAATGCGAACCAGACCATGGGTGCTGATAGCATTACTCGTGAGCGTGGTGCCCGTTGCCGGCCAGAACCTGGTGACCAATGGCGACTTCGAGCGCGAACTGGCGCCCTGGACGAGATCGCATGACAGCCCGGCGGACGCAATCCGGATCGTGCAGCGAGAGGATGCCGGGAAGTGCGTGCAGGTTTCGAGTAGTGGGGAATGGGTGGACCTGGGCCAGTCGGTCTCGCTGCCGGAGGGCCGGCAGGCTGTGTTCCAGATGGACCTCAAGCGCACGAGTGCCGGGCCGGACACCCGCGCCTTTGTCATCATCAAGCGCAAGAACGGCAGAGAGGAGTACTACTCGCTGGGCGGCGATCAGACAGCCCTGAACCAGTGGCAGCACTTCGCACGCATCGTCTCCCCGCCCCGCGACATGGTATCCGCTCGTCTGCTGCTGATGAACCGGCTGAAGGGAGCCACTGCGTGGTTCGACCGCGTCGAGCTGGTTCCGGTTGAGGAAGCGTCGAAGCCGGCGGGCGACTACACGCCCAAGCTCTCGGTCCCATCAGCCACGACGATACCGACCATCGATGGTCGACTCGAGGATGGTGAATGGGCAGGCGCGGCCCGGATCACGGGCTTCGTGCGCATCAATGATGGCTCGGCGCCGGAGGCGCAGACGACGGCCTGGCTATGCCATGACGATTCCCGCCTGCTCGTCGCCGCTCGGTGCGAGGAGCCGATGATGGCAGAGGGCCGGTTCCAGGTGACGGGTTACGACGCGGGCGGCGTGTTCGGTGATGAAGTGGTGGAGGTCTTCATCGACCCGGACAACGACCACCGCACGTACTACCACTTCGCGATCAGCGGAGCGGGCGGCGACTATGACGCGTCCAACGGCGAGGGGCCCATCGATGGAGTGGCTTTCGAATCCGGATGGACCGCAAGGGCTCAGAGGGCGGAGGATCACTGGAGCATCGAAGCCGCGATCCCGTTCTCGGGCCTCGCCACCGGCGCCGCCGGGGACATCTGGGGCTTCAACATCTGCCGCGAGCGGCACGTGCCGGGACACCGGGAGAACACTGCCTGGTCCGCCACCGGTCCCCGGTTCCACGCTCCCCACCGGTTCGGCGATCTGGTCGGGCTGGGCTCTGTCGCAGCCCGCCCGATCGCGGCGCGGATTGCTGGGGTGAGTCCGGACACACCCGGACCCGCCGAGCTTCAGGTGGAGGTGGCCAGCAACCTTGACCGGGAGGCGCCGGTTCGAGTCATCGCTGAGGTCGCGAGCCCCAAGGGCGACGTTCAGCGCGCCTCGGAAGCGACGATCCTGGCCGCTGCAAGTGAGCGGAGCGTGACGCTCCCGTTCCGGATCACCGAGCGCGGGGACTGGCACGCCGTGGCCCGGTGCCTCGATGGTGAGAGCGACCAGACGCTCTGCGTGACACCGGCACACCACTTCACCATTCCCCCTATCCTCTCGGCTCGCATAGCGCGGCCGTGGTTCCGCGGCCGGATCTACAGCAAGATGGACCTGCGGGAAGTCGAGGTGGAGGCGCAAGTCGGGCTGCGTGATCTGGCCCACAGGAAGCTGACCTGCGCCGCTGAAATGTACGATGCCGAGCAAGTAGTGTCCTCCGCCAGTGAGCCCGTCGGGGCCTCACCAGTGACCCTCAGACTGCCATGCAGGGAGCTGGCAGACGGGGCCTACACAGTCCGAGTCCGGCTGGAGGACGGCTCAGGGGAGCCCCTATCCACGGTGGACGACTTGCCGCTGGAGAAGCTTCCGCCCGCCGAGGACGAGCTGTGGTTCGACCGCGAGAACAACCTCGTAATCAACGGCAAGCCGCACTTCCCGACCGGGTTCTACTCCGTGGACTGGACGGGGCGCATGAACCTGCTCCCGGACGGTGGCTACACGTTCTCCCATACGTACGCCTCGTCACGCCCCAAGCGTCTCGACCCCGAGATAACGGACTGGGACTGGCAGAAATGGCTGGACACGGGAGCCCAACACGGGCTGCGGAGCTTCATGGGGATCGGCTACTCCGGAGACGGAGAGGAAGACTTCCACGCGAAACTCGCGGCAGGGGAGCTGCCGGAGGCCGAGCAGCGGATGAGAGGCTTCGTCGAGCGCTGGAAGACGCACCCCGGCATCGGGGCGTGGTACCTGTATGACGAGCCGTCCCTGGCCGGTCGGACGCCGGAGGAGATGGCGTACCTGTACAAACTCGCCGACGACATCGACCCGTACCATCCGAAGGTCGTCTGCCAGGTCTTCTGGTCGGATGCGCGCTTCGTTCCATGGCTTGACGTCCTGATGCCGGACCGCTACCCGGTGCGAGCGGAGGCGTCGGCTCCTCTGCGCAGTGTCGCCAGCGCGGTGCGTTCGGCCCGCACGACGGTTAACGACGAGAAGCCGGTGTGGGCAGTCCTGCAGTGGTACCGCTACGAGGGAGGGCGCTTCCCAACGCCCCGCGAGATGCGCTGCATGGCCTTCCTGGCCGTTGCCGCCGGCGCGAAGGGGATCATCTGGTACAGCTTCTACCACGGATACAAGAACGACAGCTCCCATTGGCCAGACGTGGCGGCTATCGGGAAGGAACTGCGCTCGATTGAGGATGTTGTTCTGGCCCGCGACTCGGATGTGCCAGTGACCATTGAGCCCGCGGACGCGCCGGTGGAAACGCTGGTGAAGCAATCGGCCGAGGGCATTCACGTGGTGGCAGTCAACTACGAGAATCAGCGGGCCGAGGGGGTCAGGTTGAGTCTGCCGGTGAAGGCCCTTGGGGCGTCGGAGCGCCTCAGCGACACACCAGTGCCTCTCGAGGGGAATGCGCTGAGCCTCAGCTTCGCCCCGCACGAGCCCAAAGTGATCGATGTGCGGCTCGGGCCACCAGCCACGGCCGACCCTTGAGCCATGGGAGGGGATCCGTGATGCGTCAGGCACTCTGGTGGCAACTGATGTTCCTGACGATCTGGAGCAACGCTGGGTGCCGGGGATCGCCCGCACCTGAGGAGCCGGTGGCCGCGCCGGTGCTCACACCTGGTTCCTCAGAGGCCAAGGCAGAAGCCAGGGAGGCCATCAAGATGACCATCGTAGTTGACAACTACCCGCACAACCCGGACCTGCGAACCGGGTGGGGGTTCAGTTGCCTGGTGGAAGGCCTTGAGAAGACGATCCTGTTCGACACCGGCGGAAGTGGCGATCTCCTGCTCTCGAACATGAGCAAACTCGGCATTGACCCGACCGAGGTGGATCTGGTTGTGCTCTCGCACGCTCACGGCGATCATACGGGCGGGTTAGCGGCGCTGCTCGAGCAGAACCCGAATGTGACGGTGTACGTCCTGCGGTCCTTCCCCTCGACCCTGAAGGCAGGCGTCGGTGAGATTGGGGCGGAGTGTGTCGAGGTTACGGAGGGAATGCCGGTCTGCGAGGGTGCTCTGTCAACAGGAGAACTTGGGACCTCGATCCCGGAGCAAGCACTCGCGGTGTCCACCGGCGACGGCACCGTAGTCATCACGGGCTGCGCGCATCCGGGGGTCGTAGAGATGGTGCGGGGCGCCAAGCAGGTGAGTCCCGAACCGATCCATGCTGTCATCGGCGGCTTCCACATGGGCGGCACACCCGAGGCCCAGGTCCGCCGGGTGATCGAGCAATTGAAGGGCCTGGGGGTCGCCAAGGCTGGGCCGTGCCACTGCTCCGGCGACCGGACGCGACACATCTTCCAGGAGGTCTACGCAGAGGGCTACATCCCGGTTGGGGTGGGAACGCGCCTGGAGTTCGAGCCGGTGGAGTAGCAGACACTGCAGCAGACGGCTGCGTCACGGAGTCAAGTCGTGAAGCACCGCCTCCAGCTTCTCCCTTGCGGCTGAGACCTCCGCCTCAGTGTCTCCTGCCAGATCGCGTTCCTCAAGCCGATCCCGGGACACGTCGTAGAGCTTGCCGTCCTGGTGCAGCTTGAACTGCTGGTCCCTTACCACGCGGTGCTTTCCGAGCTGCGAGTAGATCCACTCGCGGTGACTGCCCGTCGCTTCACCGCCCAGGAGGATCGGGGCAAAGCTGCGGCCGTCCAGGTCGACGCCCTGGGGCAGCGGCGCGCTCGCCAGGTCCGCCACGGTGGGCAGCATGTCGGAGAAGTCCACCAGCTCGCCGCTCACTCGCCCGCCGGGGATGAGGCCGGGGCAACTGGCGATCAGGGGCACGCAGATTCCCGCCTCGGTGATCTTCCCCTTACCCCCGCGCACGTCCAGGCCGTTGGCCCGACAACTCACGCCCGGTGACCCGTTGTCGGTGGTGAAGAGGACGATCGTGTTTCCGCGCAGATTCATCCTGTCGAGGGCGTCGATCAGCAGGCCAACCAGGTGGTCTACGTAGTCCACCATGCCGGCGAAGAGCTTGCGCTTCCCGGCTGGGCTCTTGCGGTCTGCGTCCAGGCGGTCGCGGTTATGCGGCGTGAGCGTGAAGGGCCCGTGTGTCAGTACCATCGGGTAGTAGGCGCAGAAGGGTCCTGCCCGGTTGCGCTCGATGAAGTCGATGAGGAAATCGCAGAAGACATCCGGCCCAAACGCATCCTCGTGAGTCCGGCGTTCGCCGTTGTGCTGGATGTACGGCTTCCAGTAGCGCTCTCCTGACGGCGGGTTGCCGGTCTCGTATCCCGTCCACATGCAGTGTTCGTCGAAGCCGTGCCGGTCGAGTGCCTTGGGGTGCCTTCGGAAGTCGTTGATCTGCCATTTGCCGGCGATGGCTGTTGCGTAGCCGGCCTGCCTCAGGATCCGGGCGAACGTGATCTCCTTCTCCCAGTCGAAGTACTTCCCGCCCCACCGGGGGACATCCCAGTGGTTGATCCACCCGGGCTCGGCCAAGCGCTCCTCGGGGCCGCCCGTGGTCGGCCCGCTGGACCGTGTCCAGCCGACGCGGAAGCTATACCGTCCTGTCAGAAGCTCCGTTCTCGTCGGTGTGCAGAGGGGGGTCGCGTAGCATGTCTCGAATCTCACGCCTTCGGCGGCAAGTGCATCGAGGTTGGGGGTCTCGTGTTCCTCGCTGCCGTAGCAGCCGAGCCACTCCTTGCCCAGGTCGTCGACCATGATCAGGACGATGTTGGGGCGTTCGTTCGGTAGACGCTTCTCGATAGCACCCAGGCGCCCGGAGGTCGCGACTGCAGCGCCACCGGCGGCGAGAGAGATGAACCTACGACGGTCCAGATTGCAGGGCTCAGGCATGCGATCGATCCCTCCGAAGGGCAGGCGAACATGCTGTGAAGGGCACTCGTGCGTGGGCAGATGGCAGGGAGTTATGCATACCTCGCGCGCCCTCCTTGTCAGTGCGCGTCGCCGATGATGTCCGACACCTGCAAGGCCGGGGGCGTGGCCGGCTCGTCCGGGCTCTCGGCTCGAGGGGCGTGCGGAAGGGAGTCGGCTCCGATCAACAGGTGTTCTTGTCTTGGGTACGCGACCCCGGTTGTGCCCACACTGCCGTCGGGCCCCTACTGGGTGGTACGACGGCAGAACCTGACTCCGACGCGGGAGCAAGGGCTTCCCGATGCGCGACGCACCGAAGAAGGTGGCGAGAACCGACGAGGAGTGGCGGAAGCAGTTGACGCCACTCCAGCACTACGTGACGCGCCAGAAGGGCACCGAAGCACCTTTCTCGGGCGAGTACTACCTCAACAAGGAACGCGGCGTCTACCGGTGCGTTTGCTGCGACCTTGAGCTATTCAAGTCCGACGACAAGTTCCACTCGGGCTGCGGCTGGCCGAGCTACTGTGCGCCGGCTGCCGACCAGAACGTCGAGGAGTGCGAAGACACGTCGTTGGGCATTCGCCGCACGGAGGTGCTCTGCTGTGGCTGCGGGGCCCATCTGGGGCACGTGTTCCGCGATGGACCGCAGCCGACCGGCCTGCGGTACTG
This sequence comes from uncultured bacterium, assembly GCA_965602825.1. Lineage (GTDB taxonomy): Bacteria > Armatimonadota > Zipacnadia > Zipacnadales > VGFC01 > CBFDAZ01. The sequence goes on along the minus strand of CBFDAZ010000252.1, from coordinate 642 downwards.
CATCAACTCCACCGCACTGAGGTTCGAGCCGGCGAACAACAAGCGGTAGCAAACGCCGTCTGCTACTCTGCGTCGCCCCGTCCCATGGACCGGATGAAGTCGGGGCGAAGCCGGTACCCTCGGACGAAGCAGCGGGGGGCCGGAGCATCGGCCGTGATGTACTGGGTGACGTAGACCGATCCGTCCGGCAGCTCGACCCACCCCGAGTACCCCCAGTCCGGCTTGGGGTTCGCGTCATTGTCGAGCAAAGCCCACCGGGCAGCCGATGGCGGCCCGGCATCGAGGGGCGTCGGCTCGAGTGCAGCGTCCTGCGGCTCCATGTAGGCGCCGAGGTAGTGCCCTGGCGGCTCCGCACCCTCCACACGCGTCGTGAGGAAGACCTCTCCCGTGCTGAGCAGACCCACGTCGGGCCGGCCGCTGTAGATCCACGGCCCGCTGCCGTAGAGCGGACCCCAGGTCTGTCCCCCGTCGCGCGAGATCGCTTTCAGCCCATTCGGGACGGGGCGGGTGTCATCTCGCATGTAGCAGACGACCTCACCCGTGGTCAGCTCGACGAAGTCGCCCTCGTTCGGTTGGCGAACGGAATGCCTGGCCACGGTGACCGGCCCGCCCCACGTCCGGCCGCTATCGGTGGAACGATAG
>CBFDAZ010000251.1:0-7431 GCA_965602825.1 uncultured bacterium | reverse complement strand
ATCGTGTCGGGGAGGGTTTCTACTTCGAGCAATGGAGTGGCGCCAAGGGCATCATCGACGATGTGCTACCCGAGGTGGGCTTGTGGTCCGGGCCGGAGCCGACCGCCGAAGAGCGGGAGGCGGAGCGCCAGGAGGCCGCCGCGCAGCTTGAGAGATTCCTCGACGATCCCCAGGTCCCGAGCTATCCCGACCAGACCACGCCGCGGTACCTGTATTTCGCCGAGCCTGACCGCAGCCTCGTCTTCCCCTGCCAGGAGCAGGAGCCGTTCATCCGCGACTTCGCTGACGAGTTCATCTTCGTGAAGCGTCCGGCCTACTACGCAGTCTGCTACGTGGGGAAGCCGGCTGGCGAGTTCTACATTCGGGGCAAGGAGAAGCTGCGCACGCCGCTCCCGGACGATGCCGAAAGCACCGGCGGCTTCCTTCCCGATGCGAAGCACATCACACCCTTCGTGGGCGGCGGGCTGTCGGGTTTCTGGACGGAAGGCTACGGCCACGCTCTGATGGCGGCCAACTGGCCGCCCACAACGCACCACGGTCTCATCGCGACGCAAGCCGATGGCAAGCGCTACTGGGAGGACTATCACGCCCACGAGCACCAACTCGACACCGAGGCCGGCGAGCTGCGCTTCACGGGCCGGATCGAGAGTCTCCCGATTGCGTACGAGCGCCGCTACTCCTTCGGGGATGAGACACTGTCGGTTCGGCTGGCCCTGACCGCGGAGGAGGATGTGGAGCTGAGCGATCTGGTTGAGTGCATCCCGCTGGCCCGGGGCGGCTGGAAGGCGCGCGGAGCCAACATCGAGGCGGGCGGCAAGCAGGAGGGCGAGGTCACGGCGGACTCCTTCTGGGTGGCGGATCGGACGGGGGCCGGCGTGCGGGTGGTGTTCGGGCAGCCAAGAGAACTGCGACTCGTGCCAGATGGCCTGCAGACGCCGGGCTGGCGCAAACTGCAGATCGGGCGGGTGGAGGTTGTGCTGCCGAGCGAACTCAAAGCCGGTGATGCCGTGGAACTCAGCTACCAACTGCAGCCGATGGGGTGATCCGCACGTTGAAACGCGCACTATTGGTTGTCTTCCTGTCCGGCCTGGCGGTGTGCAGGCTGTCGTCATCCTCACCTGCGGCGCCGGCATCGATACCCATTGTCTACTCCACCGACCTGTTCCATCCACACGACGACCCGGACGACCACTTCGATCTGGCGGCCCTGTTCTCTCTGGCGGAGTTCGACATTCGCGGCATCGTGCTGGACCTCGGCCAGCGACAGACTGAGAAGCCGGGCGACGTGCCGGTCAAGCAGATGATGGCTCTCGCCGGCCAGGAAGTGCCCTACGCCATTGGCCTGGCAACACCGCTGGAAGCCCCTGAGGATGGCGGCACCGACCAGCCCGAGCAATTCCAGGGCGGGGTCGAGCTGATCGCCGAGAGTCTGCGGGCCTGCGAACAGCCCGTCACGATCTTCACCACCGGGAGCGTTCGCGACGTGGCAGCGGCCTACAACCGGGAGCCGGATCTGTTCCGCGAGAAGGCCGGACGGCTCTACATCAACGTCGGGAACGGCTCGGGCAAGCAGCGGGAGTACAACGCCAGACTCGACCGCCAGGCCTACCTGCGCCTGATGACCAGCGACCTGCCGATCTTCTGGTGCCCCTGCTTCGGCGAAGAGGGATACGGAACTCACTGGAAGTTCCGGCAGGGGGAGCTCTTCGACCGCCTGCGAGATCCCTTACTTGCGTACTTCATGTACTGCCTGGCGCCCATGCCGCGCGCCTTCGATCCCGCCAAGGCCGTGGAGTCCACCGACTGGATGGGCGGCCTGAATGCAGACTGGAAGGCGGCCGCCTGGGCCAAGGAACGGAACATGTGGTGCACCGGTCCGTTCATCCACGCTGCCGGGCGCAGCGTGTACCGTGTCGGCGACGGCGTCTGCGAAGCCGTCGGAGCGGAGGAGGCACACGAGCGAGGGCTGCCGGACTCGGCCATCGAGGACGCCTTCAGCTTTGAGCCAACGGGCATCCGGGCGGAGGAGGAGTGGGTCATCACGCGCACGGCACCCACAGCGAAGGGCGCAACACACGTCTTCCACGTCAACGACCAGGAGCGATATGCCGCCGCGATGGACTCGTGTCTGAGGCATCTGCTCGAAGAGGTGAACGCCCGATGAGATGGTTGACTACCGTCTGTGCTATCGGACTGCTGGTGGTCTCGCCCTTATGGGCACAGGTCGCGCCTGCACTGACGCTCCACGTCGCCCCCGACGGCAACGACACCTGGTCTGGCCGCCTGCCGGAACCCAACGCCGGCCAGACCGATGGCCCGCTGGCCAGCCTCACCGGAGCGCGCGACGCCTTGAGACTCCTCCGAGCCGGCGAGGCCGGCGCCGGACCGGCCAAGGTGGTCATCCGTAGCGGAACGTACCGCATGGCCGAGCCCCTGGTCCTGGAGCCGCGCGACTCCAACGTCACCTATGCCGCGCGGTCGGACGAGAAGCCGGTCTTGAGTGGCGGGAGGCCGATTACCGGTTGGGAGCCAGCGGCGGGCGGCCTGTGGTCCGTCCGGGTGCCCGAGGTCGCTGACGGGAGCTGGTACTTCCGACAGCTCTTCGTGAACGGTGAGCGCCGGACGCGCGCTCGGTCCCCGAATGAGGGCTACTTCACCGTCGTCTCCAAGGCTCCGCCGGCAGTCGATCCGGATACGGGCACCGAGACTGCACGGGACCAGACCGCGTTCATCTATGCCCCCGGCGACATCAGGCCCTGGCCCAATCCGGAGGAGGTCAACGTTGTCGTCTACCACTCCTGGGAGACCTCCCGCCTGCGCATCGCCGAGGTGGATGAGGCGAACCACATCGTCCGCTTCACAGGATCGGCCTGCTGGCCCTTCGAGCGGTGGGGGCCCGGGCAGCGTTACTACGTCGAGAACGCGCCCGATGCCCTCGACGCGCCGGGGGAGTGGTACCTCGATCGCGACTCGGGCCTCCTGACCTACTATCCCATGCCGGGCGAGGACATGCGCGAGGTGGAAGTGATCGCTCCCACCCTCACGCGCCTCGTCGAGCTGCGGGGGGATGCTGAGCTGGGGCTGTACGTGGAGAACGTGACCCTCAGCGGACTGTCCTTCCAGCACCAGGACTGGACGCTGGAGCCCGAAGGCCACAGCGACCCTCAGGCCGCGGTCACCATTCCGGCGGCCGTCATGGCCGATGGCGCGCTGAGCTGCACGGTTGAGGGCTGCGAGATCGCCCACGTTGGCGAGTATGCCCTCTGGTTGCGTCGAGGGTGTCGGAGCAACCGCGTCGTGCGCAATCGGGTCCACGACTTCGGGGTCGGCGGAGTCCGGATCGGTGAGGCGACCATGGCCAGGGCCGATGCGGCGGAGTCGCGCGCCAACTCGATCGACAACAACCACATTTTCGACGGCGGCCACGTCTACCCGGCAGGCGTCGGCATCTGGGTCGCCCAGAGCAGCCAGAACACGATCTCCCACAATGAGATCCACGGCCTCCGTTACTCCGGCCTGTCCATCGGCTGGAACTGGAACGATGCCCCCAATCGCTGCCACCACAATACCATCGAGTACAACCACGTGCACCACGTAATGAGTGGCGAGCTGAACGACGGTGGAGGCATCTACACCCTCGGCACCTCGCCGGGCAGCGTCATCCGCAACAACATCTTCCACGACATCTGGCCCTACAACGCCATCGGCTGGGGCATCTACCTGGACGCGACCACCAACCAGTACCTTGTCGAACATAACATCGTCTACAACACGCTGAGCGGCGGGCTGATGTACCACAACGGCGGGCACGAGCACGTCATCCAGAACAACGTCTTCGCCTTCTCCGCCCAGCAGATGCTATGGCCCTACTGGGAGCCGCGCCCCAATGCCTTCCGCCGGAACATCATCTACTTCACCCAGGGCGACCTGTTCATCCCCTTTGCGGAGAAGGAGCTGCAGGACCGTCTCGAGGCGGGAGATCCGCTGGGTGAGTGGGACTCCAACGTCTACTACAACCCGGATGAGCCCGACTTCACGTTCTTCCGCTACCCCTTCCCCGAGTGGCAGGCCCTCGGCCCGGACCAGCACTCGGTTGTCGAGGACCCGCAGTTCGTGGATGCGGAGGCCTACGATTTGGGCCTGAAGCCAACCTCGCCCGCACTCAGGCTGGGCTTCGAGCCTATCGATACGAGCAGGGTCGGCCTCTACGGAGAGGCGGACTGGGTGCAGGAGCCGCGCCGCATCGAGTACCCGCCTACGAAGCTGCCTGCGCCGCCACCGCCTCCGGCCCCGACCCCTGTCGATGATGGCTTCGAGACCACGGTGGCCGGTGCGGTCCCTGACCTGGCGACCGTGAGCGGGGAGGAGAAGGGGGCCTCGATCCGCGTCACCGACGAGAAGGCGGCGGGCGGGGGTCACAGCCTCAAGGTCACGGATGCTCCGGGGCTCGAATTCACGTGGCAGCCGCACCTGTTCTATCAGCCCCACTTCCTCGAGGGCATGGTCCGCCAGAGCTTCGATGTCTACCTGCAGCCGGAGAGCTTGCTCTTCACCCAGTGGCGGGACAGCGGCCCATACCCCGCCAACATCGGGCCGGCCGTGACCTTTGACGGAAGTGGCAGCATCGCCGCGAGCGGCGAACGGCTGCGGGATGTGCCTGTCGGCGAGTGGTTCCGCGTCGAGATCGAGTGCGCGCTGGGCAAGACCGCACCGAAGACATACAGCGTTACCATTTCGGTCCCGGGCGAGGCCCGGGAGCAATTCGACGACATCCCGTTCACGGGCGAGGGCTTCCGGGAGCTTCACTGGCTGGGCTTCGTCAGCACGGCCACGGGCAAGGCCGTGTTCTATCTCGACAACGTCCGCGTGCAACCCGTGGAACCGTAGAAAGGACAGACACTGCCAGTGACCAGGTACATCGCTGCTTACGACACGGAGAACCCGGACCGGGCCGCCGAGGCTGTCGAACGTCTGGTGGGCCTTCACCGCCGGTACGACGTGCCAGCCACCTTCTTCATCGTCGGCCGGCTCCTGGAACGCGATGGCGCTCGGTACCGGGCCATGCTGGACGATCCGCTGTTTGATGTCCAAACCCACACCTACTCCCACAAGATGCTGAAAGACAGCCGCCCCCACGGCCCCTCCGTCAGCCTGGAGGAGGTGGAGGTCGAGATTGCGGAGGGCAAGCGCCTGGTGGAGGAGACCTTCGAGCGCGAGTGCATCGGCTTGCGGCCCGGATGCGGCTTCGAGAACGGGTTCCAGGGCGCCCCCGAACGGTTGGCGATCCTCCGCCGGCACGGCCTCCGGTTCGTGAGCGCCGATCTGCGCGGCCCGCTCGATTCCATCCCGAACAACATGCAGCAAGCCTACACCTATGAGGCCGACGGGTTCAGCGACCTCTGGGAGATTCCCGGCCATGGCTGGCACGACAACGTGCTGAAGGGCTGGACGGGGCATATCACCTATGTGGCGCCGGTCTACGACTTCGCCCTCCCCCCGCGCACACCGAGAACGGTCGTCGAGAACTTCGCGCAAGAGGGCCGGTGGCTGGAGCACGCGGTCGAGACCGGGCTGGAGTACGTCTCCCTCGTGCAGCACCCCTGGTCGATCATGCACTTTGACGGGGGCATGGCGAGCATCGAACTCCTGCTCGTCCGGGCCCGGCAGTTGGGGATGCAGTTCACGACGTACCTGGACTACTACCGGGAGCTGGCGGGTGAAGGCTGAGTCGGTGTGAGCCACCTCGGCCCTGAACGCCGGGAAGGGGGCCATACATGAACGTGCTGCGGCCTGCGTTCGCGCTGCTGTCCCTCGTGATCGCGGGCACTCAAGCGCACCCCGAATGGGTCTCCATTGGCCCCGGTGGGGGCGGATGGCTGTGGTCCCTGGCTGTTGCCCCCGACGAGTCCGGCACCGTCTACGTTGGCTGCGACGTCGGAGGCATCTACCGCAGCTCCGACCACGGGACGACCTGGCAGATGGTGAACCAGGGCCTGCAGAACCATTACGTCCAGGCCATCGCCTTCGACCCTGTCGATTGCTCGATCGTGTATGCCGGCACGCGCGGTGGCGTCTACAAGAGCACCGACCGCGGCGATCACTGGGTGATGAAGCGCAAAGGGTTCCCCGAGATAGAGACCTGGGGCGTCAGCGCGCCCGTGGCCGCGCTTGCCGTGGACCCAGCCGACCGCAGCCACATCCTGGCCGGGATCGGCGAGCCCCGGACCGGCAACATGAAGAAGGGCCAGAAAGCCGGCATCTACCAATCGCACGATGGAGCCGACTCCTGGCACTTCATCGCCCAGCCCGATGAACTGGCGGAGGCTCAGGTCTACTCCATCGTGTTCGATCCCGCTCGGCCGCAGGCTGTGCTGGCGGCGACCACAGCCGGAGTATTCCGCTCAGACGACGGTGGCGCCACCTGGGCCGCCTCGTCGGATGGACTGCCTACCACCCGGACTCTGGAGATTGCAGCAGACAGGATGCGAGAAGGCGCCTTCTACGTGACCTTTGCCGATGCCGACTCCGAGGCCGGTGGCGTCGCGCGGAGCAGCGACGGCGGCCGGTCGTGGCACGTCGTCAAGTCGGCCAGCGAGACCGACTGGCGGTACTGGCGGATCGTGGCCGATCCCCGGCAGGCGGGCGTCGTCTACACCGCCCTGCGAAGTGGCCCGGGCATATTCAAGACGACCGATGGCGGCGAGACATGGAGTCGCGCGACCCGATACGAGAACGTCAAGTCCGCGTGGTTCGGCCGGGGCTTCATCGCGACCGCACTGGCTATCGACCCTACGGAGTCGGACCGGCTCTACTACGCCAATGATATGGAGATCTACTCGACTCATGACGCGGGGCTGACATGGGAGCAGGTCGCCACCGATCTGGCCCGCCCGGCGGCGCCGGAGATGGCCGCCGAATGGCGGGGCCGAGGCATTGAGACCACCTGCAGCTCCTCGCTCGCGGTCGTCCCAGGCTGCCCGTGGCTGCTGTACCTGGGCTACTGGGACACGGGCCTGTGGCTCACCCCGGATGGTGGGCAGAGCTTCACGTGGTCGTCGCAGTGGATGGGCTACGGCAAGGCCGCCGCAGTGGTCGTGGACCCCGACCGGCCGTGGCGTGCGTGGATGTCGTTCGGCGGCAACAACGGCCCCCATCGGGTCTTCCGCACCGACGATTACGGGCGCGACTGGCGCCTGGTCGGCTACGAGGACACGGGGCTGCCGAGCGAAGCGATCTTCACCATTGCCCTCGACCCCCAGAGCCCGCCCGAGCAGCGCGTGCTGTACGCCCCCGTCGATGGCCGGGGCATCTTCCGGTCGGAGGACGGCGGCGAGACGTGGTCCCGCCTCGATCCCGGGCTGCGCACCTCGGCCCGGTACACCAGCCTCGCCCTTGACCCGACGAACTCCCGCCGCATGTTCGCCGGCGTTC